>NZ_JBEOXS010000024.1:0-113906 GCF_040296705.1 Streptomyces sp. NPDC002055 | reverse complement strand
GGGGTTCCGGAAGCTTCCGTGTATTTGTGGCCCCCAGGGCCGTAAATATACGTTCCGGAACCCCCACCCCGGAGGCCCCGTCCCCGTACCCACGACGCACCCGGTACCGACCCACGCCGCCCCGCCCTGGCCCGTGTCTACGCGTCTGGGACGTAGCGACACGTCCCCCGCGCGGCCGGTCACGGAGGACGCACAGCGGGGCCCGGCTACGGCAGGCCGGGGAGACGCCGCTGCCGCCCCCGGGCGACGGGAAACCCCTCGGGCGTCCGCGTGCCGGGGAGCGGCGCGCCAGGGAGCGAAACGAAAAGCGGCCTCCGGAGCGTGCCGGACCGGCACATTCCGAAGGCCGCCATGGCCACTACTCGGCCATTCCGGCCGCTACTCGACCGTCACGGACTTGGCGAGGTTCCGCGGCTTGTCGATGTCCCGGCCCAGGGACAACGCCGTGTGGTAGGCGAGCAGTTGGAGCGGGATGCCCATGAGGATCGGGTCCAGCTCGGGCTCGTTCTTCGGCACCAGGATGGTGTGGTCGGCCTTCTCCTGCTCCTGGTGCGCGACGGCCAGGATCCGGCCGCTGCGGGCCTTGATCTCCTCCAGCGCGGCGCGGTTCTTCTCCAGCAGGTCGTCGTCCGGGACGATCGCCACGGTCGGCATCGCGGGCTCGATCAGCGCCAGCGGGCCGTGCTTGAGCTCGGACGCCGGGTAGGCCTCGGCGTGGATGTAGGAGACCTCCTTGAGCTTCAGCGAGGCCTCGCGCGCCACCGGGTAGCCGCGCACCCGGCCGATGAACATCATCGACCTGGCGTCCGCGTACTGCGCCGACAGCTCCTTGATCTGCTCCTCGCCCGCGAGGATCTCGTCGATCTGCGCCGGCAGCTTGCGCAGGCCCTCGATGATCCGCTTGCCGTCCGCGACCGAGAGGTCACGGATCCGGCCCAGGTGCAGGGCGAGCAGCGCGAAGGAGACCACCATGTTGGTGAAGCACTTGGTGGAGACCACGCACACCTCGGGGCCGGCGTGCACGTAGATGCCGCCGTCGGTCTCCCGGGCGATCGCCGAGCCGACCACGTTCACCAGGCCCAGCACCCGCGCGCCCTTGCGCTTGAGCTCCTGGACGGCGGCCAGCACGTCGTAGGTCTCACCGGACTGGGAGACCGCCACGTACAGGGTGTCGGGGTCCACCACGGGGTTGCGGTAGCGGAACTCCGACGCCGGCTCGGCGTCCGAGGGGATCCGGGCCAGCTCCTCGATCATCTGCGCGCCGATCTGGCCCGCGTGGTACGAGGTGCCGCAGCCCAGGATCTTCACCCGGCGCACCCCGCGCGCCTCACGGGCGTCGAGGTTCAGGCCGCCGAGGTGCACGGTGGAGAAGCGGTCGTCGATCCGGCCGCGCAGCGCGCGGTCCACCGCGTCCGCCTGCTCGGAGATCTCCTTGTGCATGTAGGTGTCGTGGCCGCCCAGGTCGTACGACTCGGCCGCGTACTCGACGGTCTCCGGGGCGGACGAGGTGCGCGAGCCCTCGGTGGTGTACGTCCGGTAGTCGTCGGCCTTGAGGGTGGCCATCTCGCCGTCGTCCAGGGTGACGACCTGGCGGGTGTGGCTGACCAGCGCGGCCACGTCGGAGGAGACGAACATCTCGTGCTCGCCGATGCCCAGCACCACCGGCGAGCCGTTGCGGGCGACGACGATCCGGTCGGCGAAGTCGGCGTGCAGCACGGCGATGCCGTAGGTGCCCTCGACCAGGCGCAGCGCCTGGCGGACCTTCTCCTCCAGGGTCTCGGCCTGGGAGCGGCCGATCAGGTGGGCGAGGACCTCGGAGTCGGTCTCCGAGGCGAACTCCACACCGTCGGCGACGAGCTTGGCGCGCAGCTCGGCGGCGTTGTCGATGATGCCGTTGTGGACGATCGCGACCTTGCCCTCGGCGTCGAGGTGCGGGTGGGCGTTCTCGTCGGTGGGGGCGCCGTGGGTGGCCCAGCGGGTGTGGGCGATGCCGGTGGTGCCGGTGAAGCGCTTGGGGAGCTTGGACTCGACCTCGCGGACCCGGCCCTTGGCCTTGGCGGTCTTCAGGGTGCCGTTCTTGCCGCTGACGGCGAGGCCGGCGGAGTCGTAGCCCCGGTACTCCAGCCGCTGCAGGCCCTCCAGCAGCAGCGGAGCCACATCGCGCTTGCCGATGTATCCGACGATCCCGCACATAGGACTGTCCCTCCCACGTTTCTGTGTTCCGGGGCCCGGTGGCCGGGTCGGCCGGTGGGCCCCGTCGGACCCTTCCGGGCCCGTCTGGTCATGTGTTCCTGTGCCGGCCGCGCGCGGGCGGTCCGGTGAGCCGGCCGTTCCCCCGGCCGGACCGGGGTGAGCCGGTGGCTCCGGCCCGCGTCAGCCGTAGACGATGCGACGCAACTGCCGCAGCGAGAGTTCCGGTGGCGCCACCGCGCGGTGCGGCAGCTCCGCCATGATCCGCTCGAAGATCTCCGTGTTGTTCTGCCCTCTGGCCTGGAGTTCGCGGTGGCGGCGGCGGACGAAGGCCTCGATCGTCTCGTCGAAGTACGCCAGCACGTCCAGCACCACCCGGGCGGCCTCGCCGCGCTGGAGCGGCGTGCTGCGGACCAGGTGGTCGACGAGGTCGTCATGGGACGCGGGGCGATCGAGCACCCGTTGATATTGCGGGTGCGGGGGGTTCCTTTGCAAGAAACCTGCCCGATATCGGGCAGAAATGGGGTTCGGTCGGCTCGGGAGGGGCGGGACCCGGTGGGGGAGGTCGGGTCGTGCGGGGTGGGGCCGTGCGGGTGGGGCGGCCGACGCCACGGTGTCTCAAGTGGTCTACACCTTGACCGGTTGTGAGGTGCACGGTACCCATGGTGACCGTTCGGTCACTCCAATCGTTCGGACAGCAGCTCTGATTCGTTCGGACCGCCTTGCCGAAGCCCGCCGAAGGGACCGCTCGTGAGACGACTGCCCACGCTGTTCTGTTCGCTCCTCCTCGTTGCGGCGGGGGTGTCCGCCACCGGGGCCGCCGCTCCGCCGCCCGATCCGGCCGCCGGGGCCGTGACACCGCTGGACCGGGTGCTGCCCGCGCCCGCCTCCGTACGGCCCGGTGGCGCGCCGTTCACGCTCCGGCCCGGGGCCCGGATCCGGGTGCCGGGCTACTCGCCCGCGGCGCGGAAGGCGGGGGAGTACCTGGCGGGTGTGCTCCGCCCGGCCACCGGTTACGCGCTGCCGGTCACCTCCGCCGGGGAGCGGGACGGGGACATCCTGCTGCGGCTGGGCGGCGAGAGCCGCGGCAGCGGCGGCCCGGCGCCCGGCTCCGGCGGCGCGGGCGCCGTCGGCTCCACCGCCGGGGCCGACGGCACCGCCGGCCCGCGCTCCGGCAGCTCCGCTTCCGGTTCCGCTTCCCATCCCGGGGGCGCGAGCGCGGCTGCGGCGGCCGCGCCCGCGGACCTCGGGGACGAGGGCTACCGCCTGGACTCCTCCCGCGCGGCCGTCGCCATCAGCGCCCATACCGCCACCGGCCTCTTCCACGGCATCCAGACCCTGCGGCAACTGCTGCCCGCCGCCGTCGAGCGTCAGGCGCGGCAGCCGGGCCCCTGGAAGGTCGCGGGCGGCACCATCACGGACGCCCCGCGGTTCGCCTACCGCGGCGCGATGCTCGACGTCTCCCGGCACTTCTTCACCGTCGAGCAGGTGAAGCGCTACATCGACCAGATGGCGCTCTACAAGCTCAACACGCTGCACCTCCACCTCTCGGACGACCAGGGCTGGCGGATCGCGATCGACTCCTGGCCGCGGCTGGCGACGTACGGCGGCAGCACCCAGGTGGGCGGGGGCCGGGGCGGCCACTACAGCAAGC
Source organism: Streptomyces sp. NPDC002055 (assembly GCF_040296705.1). Taxonomy (NCBI): domain Bacteria; kingdom Bacillati; phylum Actinomycetota; class Actinomycetes; order Kitasatosporales; family Streptomycetaceae; genus Streptomyces; species Streptomyces sp. NPDC002055. The sequence continues at coordinate 110,062 of NZ_JBEOXS010000024.1, read as the reverse complement.
GGGACTACCGGGAGATCGTGCGGCACGCCGCCGACCGTCACCTGGAGGTCGTGCCCGAGATCGACATGCCGGGGCACACCAACGCGGCCCTCGCCTCCTACGCCCGGCTGAACTGCGACGGAGTGGCCCCGCCGCTCTACACCGGCACGGAGGTCGGCTTCAGCTCGCTGTGCGTACCCAAGGCCGTCACCTACGACTTCGTGGACGACGTGGTGCGCGAGCTCGCCGCCATGACGCCCGGCCGGTATCTGCACATCGGGGGCGACGAGGCCCACTCGACACCCCACGAGGACTACGTCGCGTTCATGGACCGGGCGCAGCGGACCGTCGCCAAGTACGGCAAGACGGTCGTCGGCTGGCACCAGTTGACCGGGGCGAAGCCGGCCGACGGGGCGGTGGCCCAGTACTGGGGCACCACCGGGACCGAGAAGGAGGTCGTGGACGCGGCCAAGGCCGGCACCCGGATGGTGCTCTCGCCCGCCAACCGCGCCTACCTCGACATGAAGTACACCAAGGACACGCCGCTCGGGCTCAGCTGGGCCGGATACGTCGAGGTCCGGCAGTCCTGGGACTGGGATCCGGGCCGCTACCTGCAGGGCGTCCCGGAGTCGGCGGTGTTCGGGGTGGAGGCGCCGCTCTGGTCCGAGACCCTCACCACCAGCGACCACATCGAGTTCATGGCCTTCCCGCGGCTGCCGGGCATCGCGGAGCTGGGCTGGTCGCCCGCCGCCACGCACGACTGGGAGGCGTACCGGAAGCGGCTGGCCGCGCAGGCGCCGCGCTGGGCGGCGCTGGGCATCGACTACTACCGCTCGCCGCAGGTGCCGTGGCCTGCCGAGTGAACTACCGCCGTTGCGGGGGCTGTTGAGCAGTCCTCGATCCGTTCGCCCGCCGGAGGGTACGGAGCCCCGGCGCAACGCCTTCCGCCCCGGCCGCACGACGCGGCCGGGGCGGAAGCGTGTCTCTCCGGAAGCGTGTCTCTCCGGAAGCGTGTCTCCGGAAGACGTGGCCCTCCGGAAGACCTGGCCCTCCGGAAAAGCGCGGCCGCCGGGGAGGGCGCTCCCTCCGGGGGAGGCCCGTCAGCCGGTGAGCCCCAGCTCACGGGCGATCAGCATGCGCTGCACCTCGCTCGTGCCCTCGCCGATCTCCAGGATCTTGGAGTCCCGCCACATCCGGGCCACCGGGTACTCGTTCATGAAGCCGTAGCCGCCGTGGATCTGGGTCGCCTCGCGGGCGTTGGTCACCGCGATCTCGGAGGAGTAGAGCTTGGCCAGCGCCGCCTCCTTCTTGAACGGCTCGCCGTGCACCAGCCGGGAGGCCGCGTCCCGCCAGGAGATCCGCGCCGTGTGGGCCCGCATCTCCATGTCGGCCAGCTTGAACTGGATCGCCTGGTTCTCGCCGATCGGCTTCCCGAACGCCTGCCGCTCCTTGGCGTACTTCAGCGACTCGTCCACACAGCCCTGGGCGAGGCCTGTGGCCAGCGCGGAGATCGCGATCCGCCCCTCGTCCAGTATCCGCAGGAACTGGGCGTAGCCGCGTCCCTCCTCGCCGAGCAGGTTGGCGGCGGGCACCCGGCAGTCGCTGAAGGACAGTTCGCGGGTGTCCGAGGCGTTCCAGCCGACCTTGGAGTAGGGGGCGGCCACGGTGAAGCCCGGGGTGCCGGAGGGCACGATGATCGAGGAGATCTCGGGGCGGCCGTCGGGCTTGCGGCCGGTGACGGCGGTGACGGTGACCAGCCCGGTGATGTCCGTACCGGAGTTGGTGATGAAGCACTTGGTGCCGTTGATCACCCACTCGTTCGTCGCCTCGTCGAGCCGGGCCGTGGTGCGGGTGCCGCCGGCGTCCGAGCCGCACTCGGGCTCGGTCAGGCCGAACGCGCCCAGGATCTCGCCCGAGCACAGCCGCGGCAGCCACTCCCGCCTCTGCTCCTCGGTGCCGAACCGGAAGACCGGCATCGCGCCCAGGGAGACACCGGCCTCCAGGGTGATCGCCACGGAGGAGTCGACGCGGGCCAGCTCCTCCAGGGCCAGGCCGAGGGCGAGGTAGTCGCCGCCCATGCCGCCGTACTCCTCGGGGAACGGCAGGCCGAACAGGCCCATCCGGCCCATCTCGCGGACGATCTCGTACGGGAACTCGTGGTTCTCGTAGAACTCCCCGATCTTCGGCGCGATGACATCGTGCGCGAACGCCTCGACGGTGCGGCGGAGTTCCTCGTGCTCGGCGGAGAGACGGTGGTCGATCGTCATGACGTCACTGCTCCTGGGGGGAGGTGGTGCCCGACAGGGCACGGACGGTACGGGACGGGCTGGGCCGTCCCAGATGGGCAGCCATCCACACGCTGGTGGCCGTGAGAGCGCCGAGGTCGACCCCGGTCTCGATGCCGAGGCCGTTCAGCATCCAGACGAGGTCCTCGGTGGCGAGGTTTCCGGTGGCGCTCTTGGCGTACGGGCAGCCGCCGAGGCCGCCCGCGGAGGCGTCGACGGTGCTGACGCCGTGCTGCAGCGCCGCCAGGGTGTTGGTCAGGGCCTGGCCGTAGGTGTCGTGGAAGTGCACCGCGATCCGCTCGGTGCCGACGCCCGCCGCGTTGAGCGCGGTGAGCAGCGCCCCGACGTGGCCGGGGGTGGCGACGCCGATGGTGTCGCCGAGGCTCAGTTCGTCGCAGCCGATGTCGATCAGGCTGCGGCTGACCCGGACCACTTGGTCGATCTCCACAGCGCCCTCCCAGGGGTCGCCGAAGCACATCGACAGATAGCCGCGGACCCGCAGCCCGGCCTCCCGGGCCCGCGCGACGACCGGGGCGAACATCGCGATCGACTCGTCCACCGTGCGGTTGAGGTTGGCCTTGGCGAACGACTCGGTCGCGCTGCCGATGACCGCGATCTCCCGCACCCCGAGCGTCAGCGCCCGGTCGAGGCCGCGCTCGTTGGGGACGAGGACCGGCAGCCGGGCGGCGACCGCGTCGAGTCTGGGCATCAGCGCCTCGGCGTCGGCGAGCTGCGGCACCCACTTCGGGTGGACGAAGCTCGTCGCCTCGATCGTGTCCAGACCGGCGTCGGCCAGCCGGGCGATGAAGTCGGCCTTCACCTCGACGGGGACGACCATCTTCTCGTTCTGCAGGCCGTCCCGGGGCCCGACCTCGTGGATCCGGACCCGGGCCGGCAGGCCGGCCGCGGGCACGCTCATCGGCAGTGACGCGGTCATCGTGCGGCCTCCTCCTCGCGCGGCTCCTCGTGCGGGTCGACCACGGCCAGCACCTGGTCCATGGCGACGGTGCTGCCGGGGGTCACGTCGAGCTGGGCGACCGTGCCGGCGTGCGGCGCGGAGATGACGTGCTCCATCTTCATCGCCTCGACGACCAGCAGGCTCTGGCCGGCGACCACCTCGTCGCCCACGGCGGCCTTCACCACGGTGACGGTGCCGGGCATCGGGGCGGTCAGCGCGTCCATGCCGTGCGCGCCCGCCGCGCCGCTGAGGGCCGCGGCGACCGGGTCGTGGTCCTGCACCTGCCAGCCGTCGCCGTCCCGGCCCAGCCACTGGCCGGCGCCGCCGGACGGGGTGAGGAAGGTGTGGGTGACGCCGTCCCACTCCAGCCGGAGCCGCTCGGGCGCGCCGTCCGGACCGCCGAAGGACGGACTGCCGAAGGACGGACTGCCTACGGACGGACCGCCGGCGGACGGGCCGTCGGCAGCCGGACCGGAGGGGAGCAGCCGGGCCGGCACGGCCTCGCCGTCCCCGATCCGGACCTCGGCCGCGGCCGCGGTGCCGCGCACGTGGACGGCCACCGGGTCCTGCCCCGGCACCCGCAGATGGTGCGTGGTCCAGGCCGGTTCGCCACCGAGCCGCCAGCCGCTGCCCGCCGAGAACGGGTCCGTCCAGCCGGTGGCGGGGGCGTTCCGCAGGCCTTCCGGCTGCAGCGCGGCGTGCCGCAGCAGCGCCGCCGTCGCGTAGACCTCGTCCGGCACGCCCGTGGGCACCAGCGACGCCGCGGCGCGGTCGACCAGCCCGGTGTCCAGCGCGCCGGAGACCACGTCCGGGTGGTCCAGCAGCCGCCGCAGGAAACCGGTGTTGGTGTCCAGACCGAGGACGGCCGTCCCGGCCAGCGCGCCGCGCAGCCGGCGCAGCGCCGTCGCCCGGTCCGGGCCGTGGGCGATCACCTTGGCCAGCATCGGGTCGTAGGAGGTGCCCACCTCCGTCCCGGTGTTGAGACCGGAGTCCACCCGGACGCCCTCGCCCGCGGGCTCGTGCAGCGCCCGTACGGTGCCCGCGGAGGGGAGGAAGTCCACCCGGTCCCCGGCGGCCCGCGCGGTCTCCGCGCAGATCCGGGCCTCCACGGCGTGCCCGGTGAGCCGGATGTCCTGCTGTCCGTAGGCCAGGTGCTCGCCGGCCGCGACCCGCACCTGCCACTCCACCAGGTCCAGCCCGGTGACGAGTTCGGTGACCGGGTGCTCGACCTGGAGGCGGGTGTTCATCTCCATGAAGTAGTAGGCCGACGGGTCGTGGCCCGGGACGATGAACTCCACCGTGCCCGCGCCGGTGTAGCCGCAGGAGCGGGCGGCCTGCACCGCGGCGGCTCCCATGGCCTCCCGGGTGGCCGCGTCGAGCAGCGGGCTCGGCGCCTCCTCGATGATCTTCTGGTGGCGGCGCTGGAGGGAGCACTCGCGCTCGCCGAGGTGCACGACCTCACCGTGTCCGTCGGCCATCACCTGGATCTCGATGTGCCGCGGGCTGTCGATCCACCGCTCCACCAGCAGCGTGTCGTCGCCGAAGGAGCCGCGGGCCTCGCGCCGCGCCGCCGCGATCTCGTCGGCCAGCAGGGCTTCGTCACGGACCAGCCGCATGCCCTTGCCGCCGCCGCCCGCCGAGGGCTTGAGCAGCACCGGCATCCCGATCTCCCGGGCCGCCGCGGCCAGTTCGGCGTCGCTCAGGCCGCTGCCGGAGGAGCCGGGGACGACCGGGACGCCGGCCTTCCGCACCGTCTCCTTGGCCCGGATCTTGTCGCCCATCAGCTCGATGGCGGACGCGGGCGGGCCGATGAAGGCCAGGCCGGCGTCCGTGCAGGCGCGGGCGAACGCGGCGTTCTCCGCGAGGAAGCCGTACCCCGGGTGCACCGCCTGGGCGCCCGTCCGCTCCGCCGCGGCCAGCAGCCGCGGCACCGACAGATAGCTCTCCGACGCGGCGGCCGGGCCGATGCGCACCGCGGTGTCCGCCTCCCGGACGTGCCGGGCGTCCGCGTCGGCGTCGCTGAAGACCGCGACGGAGCGGATGCCCATCGCCCGGAGCGTGCGGATGACCCGGACCGCGATCTCGCCGCGGTTGGCCACCAGTACCGTCTCGAACATCGTCATGGTCCCCCTCACATCCGGAAGACGCCGTAGCCGGGTGCGGCAGGGTCCTTGTCGGGCAGCGGAGCGTTGGCGCAGGCGGTCAGGGCCAGCCCCAGCACCGTGCGGGTCTCCAGCGGGTCGATGACGCCGTCGTCCCACAGCCGGGCAGAGGCGTAGTAGGCGTTCCCCTGGGTCTCGTACTGCTCGCGGATCGGGGCGCGGAACGTCTCCTCGTCCTCCGCGCTCCACTCCTCGCCGCGGCCCTCCAGCTGGTCGCGCTTGACGGTCGCGAGGACCGAGGCGGCCTGCTCGCCGCCCATCACCGAGATCTTGGCGTTCGGCCACATCCACAGGAAGCGGGGGGAGTACGCCCGGCCGCACATCGAGTAGTTGCCCGCGCCGTACGAGCCGCCGACCACCACCGTCAGCTTCGGCACCCGGGTGCAGGCCACGGCCGTCACCATCTTCGCGCCGTGCTTGGCGATGCCGCCCGCCTCGTAGCTGCGGCCCACCATGAAGCCCGAGATGTTCTGCAGGAACAGCAGCGGGATGCCGCGCTGGTCGCACAGTTCGATGAAGTGCGCGCCCTTCTGGGCCGATTCGGAGAACAGGATGCCGTTGTTGGCGACGATCCCGACCGGGTGGCCGTGGATCCGGGCGAAGCCGGTGACCAGCGTCGTGCCGTACTCGGCCTTGAACTCGGCGAACCGGGAGCCGTCCACGACCCGGGAGATCACCTCCCGCACGTCGTACGGGGTGCGGGAGTCGACCGGGACCGCGCCGTACAGACCCGCCGGGTCCACCGCCGGCTCCTCGACCGGCTCCACCGGCCACGGCAGCGGCTGCCGGGAGGGCAGGGTGGAGACGATGTTCCGGACGATCCGCAGCGCGTGCGCGTCGTCCTCCGCGAGGTGGTCGGTCACGCCGGAGGTACGGGAGTGCACCTCGCCGCCGCCGAGCTCCTCCGCGGTCACCACCTCGCCGGTGGCCGCCTTCACCAGCGGCGGACCGCCCAGGAAGATCGTGCCCTGGTTGCGCACGATGACGGCCTCGTCGCTCATGGCCGGGACGTACGCGCCGCCCGCCGTGCAGGAGCCCAGCACCGCGGCGATCTGCGGGATGCCCGCGCCGGACATCCGGGCCTGGTTGTAGAAGATCCGGCCGAAGTGCTCGCGGTCCGGGAAGACCTCGTCCTGCATCGGCAGGAAGGCGCCGCCGGAGTCCACCAGGTACAGGCAGGGGAGCCGGTTCTCCAGCGCCACCTCCTGGGCCCGCAGGTGCTTCTTGACCGTCATCGGGTAGTAGGTGCCGCCCTTGACCGTGGCGTCGTTGGCGACGATCACCACCTCGCGGCCGGAGACCCGGCCGATCCCGGCGATCACACCCGCCGCGGGCGCCTGGCCGCCGTACATCCCGTCCGCCGCCAGCGGCGCCAGCTCCAGGAACGGGGAGCCCGGGTCGAGGAGGGCGTCCACCCGGTCCCGGGGGAGCAGCTTGCCGCGCGCGGTGTGCCGCGCCCGTGCCTTCTCGCCGCCGCCCAGCCGCGCTCCGGCGAGCTTCTCGCGCAAGTGCGCCGCGAGCTCCCGGTGCGCCGCCTCGTTGGCCCGCCAGGCGTCGGACGCCGGATCGGCGCCGGACGCCAGCGCTGGTGCCTGCTGCATCTCCTCGAGCCCCCTTGCCCGGTTAATGAGCGTTAACGCATGTGCCTTCAGGTTAACGATCGCTAACGCGGCTGTCTAGAATGAATGCCCATGAGCACCAACGCTGCCGCCGGGACCGCGGCCCCGTCCCGCCGTGACCAGATCCTCGGGGAGGCCGCCCGGCTCTTCGCCGAGCGCGGCTTCCACGGCGTGGGCGTCGACGAGATAGGTGCCGCCGTCGGCATCAGCGGCCCCGGGCTCTACCGGCACTTCGCGGGCAAGGACGCGATGCTGGCCGAGCTGCTGGTGGGCATCAGCGAGCGCCTCCTCACCGGCGGCAAGCGGCGGGTCGCGGAGACGGCCGGGCCGCCCGGGGCGGTGCTCGACGCGCTGATCGAGGGGCACATCGACTTCGCCCTCGACGACCGCCCGCTGATCGTCCTGCACGACCGGGAGCTGGACCGGCTGCGGGACAGCGACCGCAAGCTGGTGCGCCAGCTCCAGCGGCAGTACGTCGAGCTGTGGGTCGCGGTCGTCCGGGAGATCCACCCCGGCGCCCCGGAGGCCGAGGCGCGGTCGGCGGTGCACGCCGTCTTCGGCCTGCTGAACTCCACCCCGCACCTCAGCCGCCCCGCCACGCTCCCCGGCCGCGAGGCCACCGCCGCCCTGCTGCACCGGCTGGCGCTGGGGGCGCTGGCGGCGCTGTCGGCGGGCTGACGGCGCTCCATGGCAGGCGGCCCGGCGGGCCGCGGCCCTGTGGTCGCCATGGCCGGTTTCCGATGTCTGTGATGGCCGATTCTGTGCGGCCGCTGTGGCCTGCGCGACTCCGTCGGAGGGGGTGGAACCCCTGGACAGGCCGACTGACTCCCGGGTAACTTTCGCTGAGCAAGCGCTTAGACACTCAGGGATCGCTCGCGGTCCGGCCGGGAGAGGGAGGCACGCGGATGCGGCGCACGGTGTTCAACGAGGACCACGAGGCCTTCCGGGAGACCATCCGCGACTTCATCGCCGCCGAGGTGGCGCCCGTCTACCACGAGTGGGAGGCCGCCGGGCAGGCCCCGCGCGACTTCTACCGCAAGCTCGGCGAGCTCGGCGTGTTCGGCATCGAGGTGCCGGAGGAGTACGGCGGCGCGGGCGAGACCAGCTTCAAGTTCACCGCGGTCATCAGCGAGGAGTGCGCCCGGGCCGGGGTCAGCTTCGGCGGCAGCGGCGTGCACACCGCGCTCTGCCTGCCGTACCTGCTGGCCTACGCCAGTGAGGAGCAGAAGAAGCGCTGGCTGCCGGACTTCGTCTCCGGCGAGATGATGACCGCCATCGCCATGACCGAGCCCGGCACCGGCTCCGACCTGGCCGGGATGAAGACCACCGCCAAGCTCTCCGAGGACGGCACGCACTACATCCTCAACGGCGCCAAGACCTTCATCACCGGCGGCGTCCTCGCCGACCGGGTGCTGGTCTGCGCCCGCACCGCGGCCCCCACCCCCGAGGACCGGCGCGGCGGGATATCCATCCTGGTCGTCGACGCGAAGAGCGAGGGCTACGCGGTCGGCCGCAAGCTCGACAAGCTCGGGCTGAAGACCTCCGACACCGCGGAGCTGTCCTTCACCGACGTCGAGGTCCCGGTGGAGGACCTGCTCGGCGAGGAGGGCAAGGCCTTCTCCTACCTCACCCACAACCTCCCGCAGGAGCGGCTGAGCATCGCGGTCGGCGCGTACGCCCAGGCGTCGGCGGCCATCGCGTTCGCCACCGAGTACGTCCGGGACCGCACCGTCTTCGGCCAGTCGGTCGCCGCGTTCCAGAACACCAAGTTCGTGCTCGCCGACTGCCGGGCCGAGGTGGACGCCGCGCAGGCCGTCGTCGACCGGGCGCTGGACGCCCTCGACGCGGGCGAGCTCACCCCCGCCGACGCCGCGTCCGCCAAGCTGTTCTGCACCGATGTCGCCTCACGCGTCATCGACAAGTGCCTCCAGCTGCACGGCGGCTACGGCTACATGATGGAGTACCCGATCGCGCGCCTGTACGCGGACAACCGCGTCAACCGCATCTACGGCGGCACCAGCGAGGTCATGCGCTCGATCATCGCCAAGTCGATGGGCCTGTGAGCCCGGGTCCGGCTCCCCGGACCTCAGCCGTCGCGCCCCGTCCCCCGTCCCCCGTCCCCAGTGCCCCCGTCACCGGCACCCCGTCCCGTCCCCGAGTGAAACAACCTGATGAGCGAACCCCTGCAGAGCCTCCTCGACCTGCTCGACCTCGAGCGGATCGAGGAGAACATCTTCCGCGGCAACAGCCGCCCCGCCGTCGTGCCGCGGGTCTTCGGCGGCCAGGTGGCGGCCCAGGCGCTGGTCGCCGCGGGCCGCACTGTCCCCGCCGACCGCGCCGCGCACTCGCTGCACGCGTACTTCCTACGGATCGGTGACGCCGGAGCCCCGATCGTCTACACCGTCGACCGGATCCGCGACGGGCGGTCCTTCACCACCCGCCGGGTGGTCGCGGTCCAGCACGGGCAGCCGATCTTCCATCTCTCCGCGTCCTTCCAGGCGTTCGAGGAGGGGCTGGACCACCAGGCCCCGATGCCGCCCGCGCCGGACCCGGAGACACTGCCGACCGCCGAGGAGATGCTGCCCCGGCACGCCCACTTCTTCCGCGACCCGGGCATGGTGGACCGGCTGCTGGAGGCGCGGGCCGCCGTCGACCTGCGCTACGTCGAGGAACCGCCGTACGCCACCGCCGCCCAGGGGCCCCGCGACCCCAGCTCGCAGGTCTGGTTCCGGACCAACGGCAAGCTGGCGGACGACCCGCTGCTGCACGTCTGCCTCGCCACCTACGTCTCGGACATGACGCTGCTCGACTCGGTGCTGCTCGCCCACGGCCGCGGCGGCTGGACCGTCGGCGACGTGGTGGGCGCCAGCCTCGACCACGCCATGTGGTTCCACCGGCCGTTCCGGGCCGACGAGTGGCTGCTCTACGACCAGCACAGCCCGTCGGCGCACGGCGGCCGGGGCCTGGGCGAGGCCCGGATCTACACCGCCGACGGCCGGCTGGCGATCTCCGTCATCCAGGAGGGCGTGATCCGGGTGCCGCGCGACGAGACCCGGCCGGCGCCCGAGGGGCCGTAAGGGGCCTTGCCCGATGAGCGTCCGGTGAGGTCGCGTGGTCCGGTGCCGTGCATCGCCGCGGTTCCGCGAGGTGCGGTGCCGGACCACGCGACCCGGGCGGGCATGGCGCAAGGACTCCTGAGGACGAGCCGCCTCGCGGTGGGTGCCGTGGGCCGGGCCCGGCCGTTCGGGCATACTCGCGCACCATGGGCCGTGTCGAGCAGGACCACCGGACGCCGGACGGCGCCGGGCCGTCGCAGCGGGGCGGAAGCCTCGCCACCGTGATCGTCGCCGCGCTCGCCGGTCTCGGCATCGCGGTCGCCAAGGCGGTCGCCGGAGCCGTCAGCGGTTCCGGCGCCCTGCTGGCGGAGGCCGCGCACTCCGTCGCCGACGCGGTGACGGGGCTGTTGACGGCGTTCGAAGCCCGCCGGGAGCGCCCGGCCGAGGCCGCCCGCCCGGACGGGCACGATGACGAACGCCGCCACGGTGGCGAGCGCCGTCACGATGAAGAACACCGCCACGGTGGCGAGCGCGGTCATGGCGACGAACACCGCCACGGCAATGAGCCCCACATCCCGGCGGCCCTCGGCACCGTCGCGCTCTTCGTAGCCGCCGCGGTCTTCGCCCTCGACGAGGGCATCCGCACCCTCGCCGCGGGCGGGGAGCCGGGCGACCCGGCCGTGGCGTACGTGGTCCTCGCCGTCGCCCTGCTGCCGGCGGCCTGGTCCCTGCGGGCCGCGGTGCGGCAGGTGCGGGCGGGCGCCGCCCGCTTCCGCGTCCCGGTACGCGACTACCTGCGGCACACCCCGGACACCGCCGAGCGGTCCGCCGTCCTGCGGGACGCGGCGGCCGTGGCGGGACTGCTGCTCGCGGCCGCCGGGCTGCTCGGCGGCCGGCTCACCGGCTCCGCCGGCTGGGACGGCGCCGCGTCGGTCCTCATCGGCCTGCTTCTGCTGACCGTGGCGTGGGAGTCGGCCCGCGGCCGCCCGGCGACGCCCGCCGGAGGGTCGCTGCCGCCGGAGATGCGGGACGCGGTCCGGGACGAGCTGCTGGAGCTGTCGCACGTCCTCGGCGTCCTGGAGCTGGTCACCGTCGTGCAGGGGCCGGGCGAGGTGCTGGTCGCCGCGAAGGTCGACTTCACCGACTATGCGACGGCCGAGGAGATCGAATGGGCCTGCGAGGACGCGGAGCGGGCGCTGCGCACCCGGTTCCCGGCCATCGCCCGGGTCTTCCTCGACCCGACGCCGGGTCCGTACCAACGGCGGCCGGAGCGGTAGTCCGCCGTTGGCGCTCCCGAGGGGCCGCTGTGACGAGACCGTCCGACGTCAGCGGCTGAGGACGTCAGCGGCGTCCCAGGGGATCCACGGCCCGGCCGCCCGTCACGGCTGGGCCGTCAGCCCCGCGGCGTCGATCAGGTAGGCCGTGAGCGGGTCGTAGTAGCGCGGGTCCACCACGTGGTCGTCCAGCGGCACGGTGACCGCCAGCGTGCCCTCCGCCTCGCCCAGGAACAGCGCCGGGTCGTTGCAGTCGGCGAAGCCCACCGCGTCGATGCCCCGCTGTCCCGCGCAGCCCGCCCAGCCGTGGTCGGCCACGACCAGGTCCGGCAGCGGCCGGCCCTGGTGCGCCAGGCCGTCCAGGATCGCGGCCATCGGCATGGGGGAGTGGGTGTGCCAGAGCGTCGCGCCCCGCTCCAGCACGGCCACGTCGCAGAACTGGAAGACCGAGCCCTCGTCCGCCCGCAGCCCCGGCGGAATCACCATGATCTCGCAGCCGGCCGCCCGCAGCGCCGCCGCGACGCTGCGGTGCACGTCCAGCAGCCCGCCCGGGTGGCCCGTCGCGAACAGCACCCGCTGCCCGGCCTCGGCCGCCTTGCGCAGCACCGTCGCCGTCCGGTCCAGGGCGTCGACGGTCAGCGCCGGGTCGATGGTGTCCTGGCCGCTGCGGTGCCCCGGGTCGTCGACCACGCCGCAGCGCTCCGCCATCACCGCCAGCACGTCCTGCTCGTCGGTCCAGCGGTCGCCGAGCTCCAGCCCCAGCCAGTAGTGGCGGTCGCCGTTCGCGAGCTTGCGGTAGTGGTCGAGGTTGTTCTCCCGCGGGGTCGCCACATCGCCCGCGATCCGGGTGCGGACGAGGTGGGCGATCAGTTCGGCACGGCTGGGTATCGGCATGGAGTCCATTGTGGCGTGAACCGGGGTGCGATGGACGCCGTGTCCAAATAGCGTGGCCCGCCCATCGGGAACGTACATGTGCGAAATCCGCGGCTCTCCCTACGCTCGGACCCGTACCCAGTGATCCCGAACCGCCGAGAGGCAGCAGCTGTATGAGCACAGAGCCCCGTGGCCCCGTCGACTCGTCCCGCATCCCGCGCTACGCCGGACCGGCCACGTTCGCCCGGCTCCCCCGGCTCGACGAGGTGGGCGCCGCCGATGTGGCCGTGGTCGGTGTGCCCTTCGACACCGGTGTCTCCTACCGGCCCGGCGCCCGCTTCGGCGGCAACGCCATCCGGGAGGCCTCCCGGCTGCTGCGCCCCTACAACCCGGCGCAGGACGCCTCGCCCTTCGCGCTCGCCCAGGTCGCCGACGCCGGTGACATCGCGGCCAACCCGTTCAACATCGACGAGGCCGTGGAGACCGTCCAGGCCGCGGCCGACGACCTGCTCGACACGGGCGCCCGGCTGATGACCCTCGGCGGCGACCACACCATCGCCCTGCCGCTGCTGCGCTCCGTGGCCCGCAAGCACGGCCCGGTCGCGCTGCTGCACTTCGACGCGCACCTGGACACCTGGGACACCTACTTCGGTGCCGAGTACACCCACGGCACCCCGTTCCGGCGCGCCGTCGAGGAGGGCATCCTCGACACCTCCGCCCTCTCGCACGTCGGCACCCGCGGCCCGCTGTACGGCAAGAAGGACCTCGACGACGACGAGAAGATGGGCTTCGGCATCGTCACCTCCGCCGACGTCATGCGCCGCGGCGTGGACGAGGTGGCCGACCAGCTCCGCCAGCGCATCGGCGACCGGCCGCTGTACATCTCCATCGACATCGACGTGCTGGACCCGGCCCACGCGCCCGGCACCGGCACCCCCGAGGCGGGCGGCCTGACCTCCCGCGAGCTGCTGGAGATCCTGCGCGGGCTCTCCGACTGCCACCTGGTCTCGGCCGACCTGGTCGAGGTCGCCCCGGCCTACGACCACGCGGAGATCACCTCCGTGGCCGCCTCGCACACCGCGTACGAGCTGACGACGATCATGTCCCGGCAGATCGCGGCCGCTCGGGAGCCTCAGGCCTGACGCCTCCCCGACGCCCTGCGTCGGCGGCCGGTCCGGCACGGGCCCGGAGGCTCAGGTCTCCGGGCCCCAGCTCCGGACCGGACCCGGAGGCAGAGGCCTGCGGGCCCCAGCTCCGGACCGGACCCGGAGGCTTAGGTCTCCGGCCCCGTGCCGTGCGCGACATATTGCCTACGCACAGCTGAAACAAACCGGGCACCCCCGGTGTTCTTGATCGTGGCGCTGCGGGCACCGTGGCGCCACGACGGCTGGGACAACGGAGGGTGACCGGTGGTTTCGAGGGACGACGGCGGGCAACGGAGCGGCTGGGCGCGACGGCTGACCGGGTACGCCTGGCGGTACCGGCGCAATGTGCTGCTCGCCCTCGGCTCCTCCCTCGGGGGCATGGCGGTGATGGCCCTCGTGCCGCTGGTCACCCGGCTGATCATCGACGATGTGGTGATCGACCGGACCCGCGACATGGCCCCCTGGGCCGGGCTGCTGGTCGTGGCCGCGATCGGCGTCTACGCCCTCACCTACGTCCGCCGCTACTACGGCGGCCGGCTCGCCCTCGACGTGCAGCACGACCTGCGCACCGACATGTTCGGCGCGCTCACCCGGCTGGACGGCCGGCGCCAGGACGAGCTCAGCACCGGACAGGTCGTCGGCCGCGCCACCAGCGACCTCCAGCTGATCCAGGGCCTGCTCTTCATGCTGCCGATGATGATCGGCAACGTCCTGCTGTTCCTGATCTCGCTGGTCGTGATGGCCTGGCTCTCCCCGCTGCTCACCGGGGTGGCGCTGGCTGTCGCCCCCGCCCTCTGGTTCATCGCCAAGCGCAGCCGCCGCCGGCTGTTCCCGGCCACCTGGTACGCCCAGGGCCAGGCCGCCGCCGTCGCGGGCGTGGTGGACGGCGCCGTGACCGGCGTCCGCGTGGTCAAGGGCTTCGGCCAGGAGGAGCAGGAGGCCGGCAAGCTCCGCGAGGTGAGCCGCAAGTTGTTCGCCGGACGGCTGCGGACCGTCCGCCTCAACTCCCGCTACACCCCGGCCCTCCAGGCGGTCCCCGCGCTCGGCCAGGTCGCGATGCTCGCCCTCGGCGGCTGGATGGCCACCCGCGGCCAGATCACGCTGGGCACCTTCGTCGCGTTCTCCACCTATCTCGCGCAGCTCGTCGGCCCGGTCCGGATGCTCGCCATGGTCCTCACCGTCGGCCAGCAGGCGCGGGCCGGCGTCGAGCGGGTGCTGGAACTCATCGACACCGAACCGACGATCACCGAGCGCGCCGACGCGCACGAGCTCCCCGCCGACGCCGAGGCCACCGTCGAGTTCGACGGGGCCACCTTCGGCTACGACCCGGAGCGGCCGGTCCTCTCCGACTTCTCCCTGCGGATCGCCCCGGGCGAGACCGTCGCCGTCGTCGGCGCCTCCGGCAGCGGCAAGTCGACGGTCTCGCTGCTGCTGCCCCGCTTCTACGACGTCACCGACGGCGCGGTGCGCGTCGGCGGGCACGACGTGCGGGATCTGACCTTCGCCTCGCTGCGGTCCGCCATCGGACTGGTACCGGAGGACAGCTTCCTCTTCTCCGACACCGTGCGCGCCAACATCGCCTACGGCCGGCCGGACGCCACCGACGAACAGATCCGCACCGCCGCCCGGGCCGCCCAGGCCGACGGCTTCATCGCCGAGCTGCCCGACGGCTACGACACCACCGTCGGCGAGCAGGGCCTCACCCTCTCCGGCGGCCAGCGCCAGCGCGTCGCCCTGGCCCGCGCGATCCTCACCGACCCGCGACTCCTGCTGCTGGACGACGCCACCTCGGCGGTCGACGCCCGGGTCGAGCACGAGATCCACGAGGCGCTGCGCGGCGTCATGGACGGCCGGACGACCCTGCTGATCGCCCACCGCCGCTCCACGCTGGCCCTCGCGGACCGGATCGCCGTCCTCGACGGCGGCCGGCTCGCGGACGTCGGCACCCACGAGGAACTGGAGGCGCGGTCGGCCCTGTTCCGCCGGCTGCTCACCGACCCGGACGAGCTCGGCGACGTCGCGCGCGACCCGGTCGGCCTCCTCGCCGCCGAGGCGGACGCCGAGGACCTCGACGCCGAGCTGGACGCGGAGCGCCGGGAGTGCGAGGCCGGGCTGCGGCTCGATGTCGACCTGGAGGTCGAGGCCGAGATCGACTCCGAACCGGTCAACGCCCGGCGCCGGGTGGCCGACGGGGTGACCCCCGAGCTGTGGGGCCGTTCCCGCTCCGGTGAGGCTCCGCGGACCGGCTCCACCGCCTCCCGCGCGGCCGACGCCGCCGTCCCCGGCGGGCCCGTACCGGGCGCACCCGGCCCCGGCATGGCCGGCGCGCTCGCCGGGATGCCAGCCACCCCCGAACTCCTCGCCCAGGTCGCCGCGCTGCCGCCCGCCACCGACACCCCCGACGTGGACGAGGAGC
Source organism: Streptomyces sp. NPDC002055 (assembly GCF_040296705.1). Classification (NCBI taxonomy): domain Bacteria; kingdom Bacillati; phylum Actinomycetota; class Actinomycetes; order Kitasatosporales; family Streptomycetaceae; genus Streptomyces; species Streptomyces sp. NPDC002055. Next base: position 94,295 of record NZ_JBEOXS010000024.1, on the reverse strand, counting down.
GGGCCGCCCACCCCGAGACCGACTACGGACTGCGGCAACTGCTCCGCGGCTTCCGCACCCCGCTGCTGATCGCCCTGCTGCTGGTGGCGGTCGACGCCGTCGCGGGCCTGCTGCTGCCGATCCTCATTCGGAACGGCATCGACGACGGTGTGCAGCGGCTCGCCCTCGGCGCGGTCTGGACCGCGTCCGCGTTCGCGCTGGTCGTGGTCCTCGCCCAGTGGGGGGCGCAGATCGCCGAGACCCGGATGACCGGCCGGACCGGCGAACGGATCCTCTACGCGCTGCGGGTGAAGATCTTCGCCCAGCTCCAGCGGCTGGGACTGGCCTACTACGAGCGCGAGCTGACCGGCCGGATCATGACCCGGATGACCACCGACGTCGACGCGCTGAGCACCTTCCTGCAGACCGGTCTGGTCACCGCCGTCGTCTCCCTGCTGACCTTCTTCGGCATCCTCGTCGCGCTCGTCGTCCTCGACGCCGGGCTGGCCCTCGTCGTCCTCGGCACCCTGCCCCTGCTGGTCGTCGGCACGATCGTGTTCCGCCGCAAGAGCGTGAAGGCGTACGAACTCGCCCGGGAGCGCATCAGCGTGGTCAACGCCGACCTCCAGGAGAGCGTCGCCGGGCTGCGGATCGTGCAGGCCTTCCGCCGCGAGGGCACCGGGACCGAGCGCTTCGTGGCGCGGAGCGACAGCTACCGGCAGGCGCGGGTCCGCGGCCAGTTCCTGATCTCCGTCTACTTCCCGTTCGTGCAGCTGCTGTCGTCCGTGGCGGCGGCGCTGATCCTGGTCGTCGGCGCGGGCCGGGTGAGCGAGGGGACGCTGACCACCGGCGCGCTCGTCGCGTATCTGCTCTACATCGACCTGTTCTTCGCCCCGGTGCAGCAGCTCTCCCAGGTCTTCGACGGGTACCAGCAGGCGGCCGTGTCGCTCGGCCGCATCCAGGAGCTGCTGCGCGAGCCCACCACGGTGAAGCCCGCCGAGGAGCCGCGCCCGGCGGGCCCGCTCCGCGGTGAGATCACCTTCGAGGACGTGCATTTCCGGTACGGCGCCGAGGACGGCGAGGAGGCACTCTCCGGCGTGGACCTGCGCATCCCGGCCGGGCAGACCGTCGCCTTCGTGGGCGAGACCGGCGCGGGCAAGTCGACGCTGGTCAAGCTGGTCGCCCGGTTCTACGACCCGACCTCCGGCGCCGTCCGGGCCGACGGCACGGACCTGCGCGCCCTGGACCTCACCGGCTACCGGCGGCGGCTCGGCGTCGTCCCCCAGGAGTCCTACCTCTTCCCGGGCACGGTGCGCGACGCCATCGCCTACGGCCGCCCCGACGCCACCGAGGCCGAGGTGGAGGCCGCGGCCCGTGCGGTCGGCGCCCACGACATGGTCGCCTCGCTGGACGGCGGCTACCTCCACGAGGTCGCCGAGCGGGGCCGCAACCTCTCCGCCGGGCAGCGGCAGTTGATCGCCCTGGCCCGGGCCGAGCTCGTCGACCCCGATGTGCTGCTCCTCGACGAGGCCACGGCCGCCCTCGACCTGGCGACCGAGGGGCTGGTCAACCGGGCCACGGACCGGCTGGTGGGCAGGCGCACCACCCTGGTCGTCGCCCACCGGCTGACCACCGCGGCCCGCGCGGACCGGGTGGTGGTGATGGACCACGGCCGGGTCGTGGAGGACGGCACGCACGCCGAACTCCTCGCCGCGGACGGGCGCTACGCCCGGCTGTGGCGCACCTTCGCCGGCGAGCCGGAGACCGCGCCGGCCTGACCGGAGTGGCCTGACCGGGGCGGCCCCAGGTGCTTCCGGGCGCCCCGGGCCGCCCCCGCCCGCCCGGGGCACCACGGGCACCCCGGGAACCAGGGGCCCCACTCCACGCGTGTAGCTTGTCGGTCGCCCGTATGTCCGAACGACGGGCGCATGACCCCCTAGGGAGGCAGACGTGCGCGGTGCGGTTGCACGCCGTCGAACAGCTCTGGGGGTGGTGGTCCTCATGGTCGTCGGGCTGGCCGGACTGGCCGGTTCCGGCACGGCCGAGGCCACCGCGGCGCGCTGCGAGGGGCGGAAGGTGAAGACGCTGTCGCTGCCCGGCGGGCGGATCCACATCCACCGGACCAGGCTCTTCGCCTGCGCCTTCACGGTCGCCACGGATCCGGGCAAGAAGCGGAAGATGAGCGTCAGCATTCAGGCGCGCGGCACCCGGCCCCGCTGGGACACCGGTTACTACGCCCACCACGCCGGACCGGTCCGGGTGGCCGCCGGACAGCGCTGCGTCTTCGTCCGCGGTTCCGTGGGCCGCCGGTCGGTGAGCTCCGGCTGGCTCTGCTGAGCCGAACGCCCTTGCGGGCACGGCCGGTTGCCTTCTTCGGGCCGATTCTCCCTGCGGGTCTGGCGGCGGCACGAGCCGCGCCGGTAGGTTCACGGCGACCTTTGTGAACCCAGGGGAGGGCGAATGCGCAAGGCGCTCAGATGGCTGCTGGCGCTCGTGGTGCTCATAGGCGCCATCGGCGTCGGTGGGGCACCGGCCGGGGCGGCCACCGCCGACCGGCAGGACGCCACGGACATCAAGGACCGGATCCTCGCGATTCCCGGTATGAGTCTGATCGAGGAGAAGCCGGCCGACGGCTACCGGTACTTCGTCCTCAGCTACAAGCAGCCGGTCGACCACCGGCATCCGTCCAAGGGCACCTTCAAGCAGCGGATCACCCTGCTGCACAAGGCGACGGACCGTCCGACGGTCTTCTACACCTCGGGCTACAACGTCTCCACGAACCCGACCCGCAGCGAGCCGACCCGGATCGTCGACGGCAACCAGGTGTCGATGGAGTACCGCTTCTTCACGCCGTCCCGGCCCAAGCCGGCCGACTGGTCCAAGCTCGACATCTGGCAGGCCGCGAGCGACCAGCACCGGATCTTCAAGGCGCTGAAGAAGATCTACGGGAAGAACTGGCTCGCCACCGGCGGCAGCAAGGGCGGCATGACCGCCACCTACTTCCGCCGCTTCTACCCGCACGACATGGACGGCACGGTGGCCTACGTCGCCCCGAACGACGTCAACAACCGTGAGGACTCGGCCTACGACCGCTTCTTCCGCCGGGTCTCCACCACGGAGTGCCGCACCGCGCTCGACGCCGTCCAGCGCGAGGCCCTCGTCCGCCGCAAGGAGATGACCGACCGCTACCGCAAGTGGGCGAAGGAGAACGACAACACCTTCACCACCGTCGGCAGCGCCGACAAGGCGTACGAGAGCGTGGTCCTGGACCTGGTGTGGGCGTTCTGGCAGTACAGCTCCGAGAAGGACTGTGCCGACGTCCCGAAGCCGGACGCCTCGACCGACGACCTGTACGCGTTCGTCGACAAGATCTCCGGCTTCTCCGCCTACACCGACCAGGGGCTGGAGACCTACACGCCGTACTACTACCAGGCCGGCACCGAGCTGGGCGCGCCCACGCTCAAGTACCCGCACCTCAAGGGCCTGCTGCGGTACCCCGGGTACTTCACCCCCCGGGCGTACGTGCCGCGGGACATCCCCATGAAGTGGAGGAAGGGCGCCATGCGGGACGTCGACCGCTGGGTCCGGCACCACAGTGAGCGGATGCTCTTCGTCTACGGGCAGAACGACCCGTGGGGCGCCGAGCAGTTCCGCCCCGGCAAGGGCACCGAGGACGCCTACGTCTTCACCGCCCCCGGCGCCAACCACGGCGCCAACATCGCCGGGCTGACCGCCGACGAGAAGGCCAAGGCCACCGCCGAGGTCCTGCAGTGGGCGGGCGTCGCCCCGGCCGCCGTCGAGCAGGGCGAGGCCACGGCCAAGCCGCTGGCGAAGCCGGACAGCACGCTCGACAAGCAGTCCACGCAGCGCAGCCTGCGGCCGTAACCGCAAGCGGCGGACGGTTCAGAGGCGGCGGGCACACCCGACGGGTGTCCCGCCGCCCAGCCGTACCCGGAGCGCGGTCGCCGGCGGGCACGCGGAACCGTCCCGCACGGCCGCCGTCACCCGGTAGCGGGGCTCCGGCCCGGGCCCTTCGCACGCCGTCTCCACCACCCGCGACCGCCCGCCGCGCAGGTGCTGCTGCACGGTCACGCAGTCGCCGACCAGCGTCCGCGGGCCGCCGCCCCCGCCCGGATCCCCCGGGTGCGGGCCCGTCAGCCGCCGCATACAGGCGTAGCCCTGCGCCACCGAGCCGTCGCCGTTCTCGTCCCGGTCGGGCAGCCGCGCCGAGACGCGCAGCACGAAGTCGGTACGGGCCGGGCAGCGCGGACCGGCATCCGCCGGGCCGTCCGGACGCCGGGTCAGCACCCGCGCCACCGCCCGCGCACTGCCGCACGGCACCTCCCGCACGCCGGTACGGCCCCGGGCGCTGCACTCGCCCCGGTCCAGGAACGTCCCGCCGTGACCGGCCGGCACCGGAGCGGCGCTCCGCTCCTGCTCGCGTTCAGGCCCGCCGCCGGCCACCGGCAGCGGCCGGCACCCTGCCAGGGCCGGTGACGCCAGCCAGAACACCAGCGCCCACGCCAGAACCCGCACGCCGCCCATGCACACAACTCCCCTCCGACCCCCGCGAACCGCGTCCAGCGTGTCCCGCGGCAGCGGGCGCGTGCCAGGAGCGCCGGGATGTTCGGTCCCGAAGGAGGGGGTGCGCCGGGGGCGCGCCGTAGCGTCAGTACGACAGCCTCAGTAGGACGACCTCAGTACGACGGCCTCAGTACGACGGCCTCAGTAGGACAGCCGTCAGCACGACAACCGTCAGCACGACGGCCTCAGTACGACAGCCCGTGGCCCAGCGGGTACAGCACCTGGGCCGGGTCGTCCGCCCGCGGCACCGGCACCGGGAGCCGCCCCGAGGGGGACGCCCGACCCGCGATGACCCGGGCGGCGGCCCGCAGGTCGACATCGGTCCAGCAGTAGCCCGTCAGCGAGGCGCCCAGCCCCGTGCCGGTGAGCTGGGCGATGTCGTACGGGTTGCGCAGGGCCAGGTGCACTACCGGCACCCCGGTCCCCGCGAGCGCCGTCACCAGCGCACGCTGCGACGGCGCCCCGCTGTCCTTCGGCCGGGTGACGTTGTACGTCAGCACCACCACCGCGTCCCGCCCCCGCGCCGCCGCGACCGCCGCGTCGATCGCCGCCTGCGTCGGGTCGGGCTTGGTGCCGGTGCCGGTGGACAGCCCGGTCGCCGTGAACCCCAGCTCGGTCAGGGCCGTGGCGAGGACGGTGGTCGGCGGCCCGCCGGTGCCCGTGGGGGCGGCCGGGTCGACCCCGGTGACCAGCACGTTCCGCTGCCGGCGGCGGGAGAGCGGCAGCAGCTTCCGCTCGTTGACCAGCAGCGTGGTGGTCCGCTCGGCGATCCGCTCCGCGGTGGCCCGGTGCGCCCGCGTGCCGACCGTCCGGTCCACGTCCTGACGGGTGACGTACGGGTCGTCGAACAGCCCCCGGCGGTACTTGAGTTCCAGGATCCGCAGCAGGGACGCGTCGATCCGCTGCTCGCCGATCTCGCCGTCCCGGAGCGCCTTGAGCACGGCGTTCCAGGCCACGGGCAGGTCCGGCGGGTTGAGCAGCTGGTCCACGCCGGCCTTCAGCGCCAGCACCGGCACCCGGTCGTCGCCGTACTTCTGCCGGACGCCCGCCATGCCGAGGGAGTCGGTCACCACCACGCCGTCGTAGCCGAGCTTCTCCCGCAGGATGCCGGTGAGGATGGGCCGGGAGAGGGTCGCCGGGTCGTCGGCCGGGTCCAGCGCCGGGAAGAGGATGTGCGCGGTCATGATCGAGTCGATGCCGGCGGCGATGGCGGCCTTGAACGGCGGGGCGTCCAGCCGCTCCCACTCCTCGGCGCTGTGGGTGATCAGCGGCAGGCCGTAGTGGCTGTCGGTCGAGGTGTCGCCGTGGCCGGGGAAGTGCTTGGCGGTGGCCGCCACTCCCGCTCGCTGGTAGCCCTGCACCTGGGCGGCAACGAGCCGGGCGACGGCCTGCGGGTCGGAGCCGAAGGACCGGACGCCGATCACCGGGTTGGCGGGGTTCACGTTCACATCGGCGACCGGCGCGTAGTCCTGACGGATCCCCATCGCGGCCAGCTCCGCCCCGGCGACCCGCGCGGCGGCACGGGCGTCGGACCGCGAGGCGTGCGCGCCGAGGGCCATCGCCCCGGGCAGCAGTGTGGCGGGCGCGCCGATCCGGGCGACCGCGCCGTGCTCCTGGTCGGTGGAGATCAGCAGCGGCACCGGAGTGGCCCGGCCGAGCCCCGCCCGCTGGATGCCGTTGGACAGCTCGGCGATCTGGTACGGGTCGCGGGTGTTGTGCGCCCAGGCGAAGTAGATGATGCCGCCGACGTGGTACTTGGCGATCAGCTCGGCGGCGTTGGCGACGCCGATCTCCTTCTGGTTCAGCGCGACGTCGGCGGGGTCCGGGGCCGTGGCGGAGTGCCCGTAGACCCGCATGACGAACAGCTCGCCGACCTTCTGCTCCGGACTCATCCGGGCGATGAGCGCCCGCAGCCGCGCGCGGTCGACGGCGCGCGGGCGCACCGCGGCGTGGGCGGTGGAGCCTCCCGCGGCCAGCGACGCGGCGGCGGTGGCGGCCGTGGCACCGGCCAGGACGGCCCGCCGGGAGGGTCTCGGCCCGGCCGATTCTTCGTGATGCACGTGCACTCCTTCCGAGAGGAGGTGCGTGGCGAATGAAGGAAACTTCCAAGAAGAAACGCTTAGCCCGAAAGTTACCGTCAGTCAATGGGAAGCGCCGGGAAGCCCCGAGGCCGCCGGGGACACGCCGGGAGGGCGGGGGATCCTGGGGTGATCGCGGCCGCGCTGATCGGCGGTGCCGCAGGTGCCGCCACCGCGGGCCGCCTCGCCGACCGCATCGGCCGCATCCGCCTGTCGCGCCCTTGCGGGTGGCGGGGTGGGGAGGGCCGCAGAGCCCGGCATGCTTCGGGGATGAGGGACGATGAGATCAGAGGAACCGCCGCCCTGCTGGTCAACGACGAGGGCGAATACCTGCTGCATCTGCGCGATGACGTCCCCGGGATCTGTGACCCGGGCACCTGGTCGGTGATCGGCGGGAACCGCGAGGGCACGGAGACTTTGGAAGACACGATCCGCCGGGAGCTGAACGAAGAAGCCGGGTTGGCCGTCCCCGGCCTGCAGCGTTTCACCGTGGTGAGAAGCCTCGGCCCGGACCGCACGGTGAAGGGGTACGTCCAAGTCTTCTGCGGCCGGTGGAACGGGGACGCTCGCGAGCTCCGCCTCACCGAAGGCGTGATGCTTCATTGGTTCGGCCCCCAGGTGGTACCGCGTCTTCGCATGTGTGCCTGGACGGAAGAGGCCATCCAACTGCATCAGGCAGGATCGCGCGGGTGAGGTCAGCCGGGGCGGGGGTCAGCGTACGAGAGCCCGGGTGAGTTCGCGGACGCCTGTGGCGTGGGGGTGACGGGAGGACAGAGAGCTGACGATGGCCCGGATCGCGGGCCGGTCGCGCACCTCGCCCGGGCTGACGCGCATCGCGGCGAGCAGTTCTTGCGCGGTCTGCTCCGGCTTCCCCCACTGCCACCAGGCGCGGGCGAGGTCGGTGTGCATCCGGCTCTTGCGCTCGGCAGTGGGGAAAAGTTCCGGACGCAGGCTCCGTCCGGCTTCGAGCGCTGCTCCGGCATCGCCCAGGGCCCAGTGGACGCTGACCGCGTAGAGGTCGACGGCAGCCGGGGAGACACGGAAGAGGCGCCCTGCGGGAGGGGCGGCAGGCAGGCGCCGGGCGGCCTTCCGTGCTTCGGTGATCATCGCGAGGGCCTGCCCGCGGTCTCCCGCGCGTGCTGCGGTGTAGGAGGTGGTGGCCAGCATCTGGGCGTAGGCGGCGGCTTGGGCTTCGGTGGTGAGACCGGTGGCTTCAACGTGAGCGGCCGCGGCCACGATGAGGCGTTGTGCGGTGGCTGGCTGGTCCTGGTGGCGGAGGACGATGGCCAGTTCCCGGGCCGCGGCGGCGGCTGCGAGGGGTGAGCCGGACAGGGAGGCGTAGGTGGTGGCCCGGTCGGCTGTGATCCGGGCGCGGTCGTGCTTGCCGATCTTGACCAGTGCCTGGGTGGCCAGGGTGTAGCAGGCGGACAGTCGCGCGTGGTCGAGGTCGGCGCGGGAGCGGGCGGCTTGATGGGCATCGCCCAGGAGGCCGGGGAGAGCGGCAAGCAGCGCCGTGTGTTGCCCGGCGTCGAACTGGGTGCGTGCACGCGCCAGATGGATGTCGACCGGCGTGGGGTTGCCGGATGGCGCGGGGGTGCCGGCGAGCGCGTCGTCGACGGCGCCGAGCAGGGAGGCAGGAACGGCAGTCCCCGCGGCGGCCAGCAGAGTGCGTCGGCGCATGGGGTCCTCCTCGGCGTCAGGCGGAATGTCCACTCTAGTTCGAGTGGGCGCCGTGGTGGGGGTGAGACCGCAGGCCGCAGCCAGAAGGGTTGACGGGAGGTCAATCGCGGCGGCGGCGGCCCGGAGCAGGTTGATGTCGGTGACGCGCTTGCTCGCTTCCAGGCGGGAGACCGTGGAGGCCGAGACGCCGATGCGGGCCGCGAGGTCGGCTTGGCGCCAGCCCCGGTGCCTTCGGCCTAGGCGTACGAGGGCCCCTGGTTGATGCCGGTCGACCAGAGCACGGGCCTCGGACGAGGTCCAGATTCCTAACTCGATGGCGAGCATGAGTCGCCCTCCCACACGCCCAGAGAACCGAGGTCTCCCAGCGTACGGGCGTCCGCGCGGGCCCGTGTGCCACGCGTGCACGATCTGCACGCGGTGTGCGGGCCCTGACAGTCGATCACTCCTCCGGCCAGACCGGTGGTGCTCTGGTCCCCAGCAGGTCATCGAAACCAAGGAGGCGGCCATGTCCGACATTCGGGGACCAGACTGGTTCAAGAATCCGCCAGTGCGGCGAGTGGGAGCGCTCGCACTGATTGAGCGAGGTGCGGACGAGTTCGCGGTGATCCGCCGCACCTACTGGAGCCCGATCTCGCAATGGGGCCTTCCGGGCGGCTCCGTGGCGCCGGACGAGCGCCCGTGGACCGGGCTGACCCGGTGCCTTGAGGAGAAGCTCGGGAACGCCCGGCTCACCCCCGGCGCGTTCCTCGGCGTCGACCACGCGCCGGCGAAGCCCGGGCGGCATGCAGAGGGCATCAACTTCCTCTACCACCTGCGCGTCAGCGACGACATGTTGCTGACCCCTTCGGCCGACTCCGGCTATGTCGAGGTCCGCTGGGTCACCGCCAGGACCGTCCGGGAGCTGGCTGTCGACCACGAGCTGCTGCGTATCGAGCAGTGCCTGCGGGCCGCCCGCGAGGGGCGGGCCGACGAACTGCTCCTGGGCGTGCCTCAGCACAGCAGTCGCGCCCCTGTGGACCTGCCCGGGCCGTCCTGCCGGGCCGTTCCCACCTCACCCTGACCGTGAAGGGAATCCTCCATGTACCTGCCATTTTCCGTCATCGATCAGCTGTCCGATGACCAGGTGGAAACCTGGAAGCAGCACTTCGCCGGAGAGGGGCACGAGCGCCCCCGAAGCGTGGAAGAAGGTATCTGGCGCCGCACCCAGGACCCCGCCAACGCCGAGCAGTCCGGATGGAGGGAGGACTGCGCCGGGCGACGGCGCGTCGTTCACTACCGCTACGACTACGGCCTGGACTACACGCACCCGGTGCCGCGGCTGGTCCTGTCGGAGCTGTACCTGCACGTGTCGTTCACGGCGCCTTCCGAAGAGATCAGCACCTACACACAGCAGACGCGGGCATGGCTCGCAGAGGGCCGCTGGCGGGAGAACGTCGATGGCTGGCACCGCGGCGACCTGGTCGTTTCCTTCAGCGAGTACGACATCCACCCGCAGGACGATCGCGCCGACCGGCGCACCCCGGACGGCTTCCGCTCAATGGACGTCCTGTTCACTTCCGAGGGCTACCGCGCACCCTCCAGGACCCTGCGGAACCTGCCCTGGGACGTCCTGGCCGGCGGAATGCGTCTCAAGGAGCAGCGCGGCACGCCCGCCTTTGCCGAAGATCTCTCCGGCCTCCTGGACTACCTGCCCTTCCAGGTGGAGGTCGGGTGCGGTTCGTCCATCGAGGCCGGGATCCCGCCCCTGCACTATCTGCACGAGGTCTACCGGGTCACCGCCCGGAAGGACAACGCCCTCACGCAGTCTCATGCCTTCACCCTCAGTCCGCAGGCCGACACCCTCGTGCAGGAGATGCTCCTCGACGCCGCCGGCAAGGCCGAATCACTGACACGGATGTTCGCGGCCTGCTTCCTCGCCCAGCCCACCGCCGCCCACGATGCGCTCAAAGCGCTCCACGATGCCGGGTACATGGTCGGGCCGGTGATCACTCACAACTTCGACACGCTCTCGGCGCGCACAGGCCTCAAGGAGGTGTTCGTCCGCCGGTACGACCAGAAGATCCCGCCCGTGCCGCTCCTCGAGGAAGCCAAGGCCCTCCTGGTGATCGGGCTGCACGCCGACCGACGATCGGTCCAGGCCCGCGCCCGCGAGAAGGGCATGAAGATCTTCTACGTGGACCCGGAAGGGCTGATGGAGGACGGCGTCTTCAAGGAGTACCCGATCGAGGGGGCTCGGGAGGGCGACATCGTCGTACGGGCGGAAGCCACCCCTGCCCTGCAGCGCCTGTGCCGGCTCTTGCAGAGCACTCCGTGACGAGCCTCGGGCAAAGCCCAACTCGCCCGAAACATGGGCGATAGCGTCGTGGGGCGCACAAGAGGTGCGCCCCACCACATCAACCACGACAAGGACCAGCAATGCGCGTTTCGGTGATCGGCTGTGGCCACCTCGGTGCCCCGCACGCCGCCGCAATGGCCGAACTCGGCCACGAGGTCATCGGCGTCGAACTCAATCCGGAGACCTGCAAGATCCTTCAGACCGGCCGCGGAGCTTTCCACGAGAAGGGCCTGGATGAGCTGCTGGACAAGCACGTCCACACCGGCCGCCTGCGGTTCACCACCGATCTGCACGAAGCCGCCGCGACAGCCGACCTCCACTTCATCGGGGTGGGCACCCCCCTGCGGTCCGACGGCCGCGGCTACGACGTGGGCCAGGTTGTCGGAGCCGTCCGCTCCCTGGCACCGTTGCTGACCCGGCCGGCGACCATCGTCGGCAAGTCCACCGTCACGGTCGGCACGGTCGCCCGGCTCCAGGAAATCATCCGCGAGCATGCCGGATCGGAGGGCGTGGACCTCGTGTGGAACCCTGAGTTCCTCCGCGAGGGTCACGCTGTCGAGGACTCCCTCTACCCTGACCGGATCGTCGCCGGCCTGGCCTCGCCCGAGGCAGAGAACGCCATCCGGGAGGTGTACGCGCCGATCCTCGCCCGCGGAGACGCGGAGCTGATCGTCACCGACCCGGCGACCGCCGAAGTCCTCAAGAGCGCTGCCAACGCCTACCTCTCCACGAAGATCAGCTACATCAATGCCATGGCGGAGGTCTGCGAGATCACCGGGGCCGACGTCGCCACCGTGGCCCACGGCATCGGCATCGACCCCCGCATCGGGCACGGCGGCATGCGGCCCGGCATCGGATACGGAGGCGGATGTCTGCCCAAGGATGTGGCCGCCTTCACCCACCGCGTCGGCGAAATCGGCGCCACCGGCGCCGCTGCTCTCCTGAACGCCGTCGAACACATCAACCACGCCCGCCTGGACGCTGCCCGCGACCTTGTCGAAACAGCCCACGGCCGCCCGCTCGACACCGCAACGATCGCCGTCCTGGGCGCCTCCTTCAAAGCAGGGACAAGCGATGTCCGCAACTCCCCCGCCCTGCGCCTGGCCGGTCTCCTGCACTCCTCGGCCGCGCGCACGATCATCCACGACCCCGAGTCGGTACCCGCCGCCCGCCGCCTGCACCCCGAGTACACCTACGCCGACAACATCGGCACTGCGCTGCGGGACGCGGACGTCGTGGTCCTGGCCACTGAGTGGCCGCAGTACACCAGGGATGCCGACCTGCCGACCGCTGCTGCCCGAGCAGTCCGGCGCAAGGTCCTCGTCGACGTACGGACCGCCGTCGACATCGACGCCTGGGCCGCGGCCGGCTGGACTGTTCACCAACTCGGCCGTCCCGCCCAGCAGTCGACCGCGTGACCCTCGCCCGGAGTCGGCGACCGCCGGACGGGCACCCGAGAGCAACGGAGACGCACATGACCACCACTACGTCACCCCCCTGCCTGTGGGACCAGGTCCGTGAACTCCGCGGCCGGGACGAGCGCCGCAGCCAGGCCGATACCCCCGACCTCATGACGCTGCTCCTCCTGGCCAAAGTCTCCGAAGAGGCCAACGAGTCCCTGGAGCTGTTCCGGCGCTCTCGCGGCTGGGGCACCAACGGAGTCACCAACGCCGAACCCAACCAGGTACTCGATGAGGTGTGCTCCACCATCATGGCCGCCCTCGTCGCCCTCGACCGGCTCTGCCCCGAGGCCCGCACCTACTGGGACCAGTACCTGGCTTACGGGTTCCAACGGGCGGAGCGGGAAAATCATCAGGAGGCTTGACCCTTCTGTGAACCGAAGCGGCCCCGGAATCCGATCGGCTTCTGCGGGTGCGCCGTCCGGGGGAGGCCGCGGACGAAGCGATCGGGGGCGTCCAGGCCGGCGGCGACCACGGTGTCGGAGCCGTCGGCCGGTAGGTGCGGGATGCAGGCGTGCAGGGCGAGGGGGCAACGGCTACCCGTTGTGGGATGCCGGGTAGTCATGCCCCAGGCGTGGTACCACACATGTGGTGGCCGGGTGCGAGGCCCGGACGAGCCGGGGGAGGGCGCATGACCGGAACTGCGGTTGTCGTGGGAGCGGGAGTCGGTGGGCTGGCAACGGCGATCGGGCTGCGCCGTGCGGGGTGGGCGGTGTCCGTCCTCGAGCGGCGAACGGAGCTGGAGCGGTACGGCACCGCGTTCGGTCTCCACCCCACCGCGCAGGCCGCGCTCGACCGCCTCGGTGCGGGCGAGGCGCTCCGCGGCCGGGCGGTTCCCTACCGGGGCGCGCGGATCCGCACCCCGGCGGGGAAGGTGCTGGCGAGCCTGCCGCTGGAGCGGATCGAGCGCCGGGCCGGCCGGCCCGAGCTGTTGATCTCCCGGCCCTACCTGATCGATGCTCTGCTGGCCGAGCTGGACGCCTTCGGGGACGTGCCGGTCGAACTCGGAAGGAACGTCTCGGAGGTGGAGGCGCTGGTCGCCGCGCACGATCTGGTGGTCGGCGCCGACGGAATCGGCAGCACCGTGCGCGCCGTGTGCTTCGGCGAGCGCAGCCGCCCGCGGCACGTCGGAACGGTCGCCTGGATCGGGATCGCCGACTTCGAAAGCGGCATCTGCGGGGAGACCTGGGGCAGGGGCCGGTTCTTCGGGATGACGCCCATCGAGTCGGGCCGTACGAACTGGTACACCACCGTGCCCGAGGCCACCACGGCCGAAGAGCTGAGCGGGTACTTCGAGGGCTGGCACGACCCCATCCCGCGGATCCTCGCCGAGACCGACCCGTCCACCTGGATCCGCTACGAGATGCGGCATCTCTTCCCCGCCCTGCCGGCCTTTGTGCACGGCGGGAGCGTCGCACTGGTCGGTGACGCGGCGCACGCCATGACGCCCAACCTGGGCCAGGGCGCGTGCACGGCGGTCCTCGACACCGAGGCCCTGGCGCGCGTCGTCGCCGAACACGGCCCGGCCGGTCTGCCCTCCGCCCTGCGCGCCTACGACGCGCAACGCCGCCGCAGCGCGCAACGGACCGCCTTCGCCTCCCGGCACCTGCACCGCTTCATGACCAGCGGACACACCCGCCTGCGCAACTCACTCGTCCGCATGATGCCGGGCTGATAGAGGCGGCAGCGCCGGCCTGTGCGGCGAAGCGGGGGCGGTGCAACCGCACTCGCCGGCGCCCGCGTTCCGTCCCCCGGCCGTCCCCCGGTCGCCCCCCGGTCGTCGTGCCCCGCGGGTCACTGCGCCTTCGGGGCCCCCTTGCGCCGCACCGGCAGGCGCATCGTCAGCAGCTTCGCGCGCGGGGCCAGCCGGCGGACCATCGCGAACAGGGAGTCCGTGCGCGACCGGTCCTCGTCCAGCACGGTGAAGAGGTTCACCCCGAGGTAGAACGTGATGGCGGCGTTGGCCAGGTCCTTCGGCGGGGTGAGCCGGGCGAGCGGGGTGCCGCCGATCACCCGTTCCAGGGTCTCCTCGATGAACGCCAGCCAGGGCTCCGCCCGCCGTGACACCGGCTCCCGCAGCTCGGGCTTGGCCACCGCCGCCGCGACCAGCTCGGAGAAGAGCGTGATGTGCCCGCCGTCGAGGTCGTCGCGGTAGATGCGGGTGGCCGCCTCGGCCAGATCCTCCAGGGTCCGGACCTCGGCCACCGTCTCGGCGTGCAGCGCCATCCGCTCTGCGGACGACCGGTCGAGCGCGGCGAGCAGCAGCTCGTCGACCCCGCCGAAGTGGTAGAAGACCAGCGCCGAGTTGACCCCGGCCTCCTTCGCGATCGTCCGGGCGCTCGTGCCGCCGTACCCGTGCGCCGTGAGTACCGCCGTCGCCGCCTCGATCAGCCGGCCCTTGGTGTCCGCCGTCATTGACCATCCTCTCGCCTGGGTTTCATCATACGGTTTAATCGAGTGATTAAATCGGTTGGTGAAGAAGTCGGTGAAGAAGCCGCCGCCGTGTCGTGACGACCGGCGATGCCGAACAGGGGTGGACTGATGGACGAACAGAACGAACAACCCCGGATCACCCGGGCCCGCCGGCGGCTGGCCGGAGTGCTGGCCGCGCTCTTCGCGGCGATGCTGCTCTACAAGGTGCTCCACGCGGGCCACTTGGAGCAGACGGCACTCTTCTACGTCGGTCTGCCGGCCTTCATCGCGCTCGCCGTGGCGCTCGGCACCCGTCCCAAGAGCGCCACCGGCACGGCGCTCGCCTCCGTCACCATCGGACTGGCGCTGTCCGGGCCACTGCTCGGCGAAGGCGTCGTCTGCCTGGTCTTTGCGGCCCCGCTCTTCTACCTGCTGGCGGTGGCCATCGGGCTGACCGTCGACCGCGCACGTCGCCGGGGGAAGGGCGGGCGGGCCCATGCGTTCGCCGGCATACCGCTGCTGCTTCTGCTCGCCCTGGAGGGTACCGGTGCGTACGAACTCCCGCGCGACGGCTCCGCGTCCGTCACCCGCACCGTCGCCCTGAGCCCCCAGCAGTTCCAGACGGCCCTCGCCGAGCGGCCCCGCTACGCGGCGCCCCGGCCCACCTTCCTCAAGTTCGCCTTCCCCCGCCCGCTGAAGGCCGAGGGGACCGGGCTGAGCATCGGCGCGCACCGGACCGTCACCTTCACCCCGCGCAAGTCCCTGGGCATCGGCTCCCACCCCACCCCGCGTTCCATGCGGCTGGTCGTCGACGAGCGGGGGCCCGGCCGGGTGGTCTTCGGCGTCCGGCAGGACACCACCCTGGCCCGCTGGCTCGACCTCCGCTCCGCCGAGGTGACCTGGCGGCCCGCGCCCGGCAACCGCACCCGGGTCACCTGGAACCTGAACTACCGCCGCACCTATGACCCGGGCTGGTACTTCGGTCCCGTCCAGCAGTACGGCATGGAACAGGCCGCCGCCTACCTCTCGGACACCTTCGCCGCCGCTCCGGGGGCACATGCCGCAGGGACGCAGGCAGCCGCGGACCGGGGTCACGATGCGCGGCGGTGACCCGGCGCTCATCCGCGCGGCCTGCCTCTTCGGCCCGCTCCTCGCGACCGGCGCCGCGGCGGCCCTGCACCCGCCCGCCCGGCGCACCATCGGTGCCACGCTCCTGGCCGGACTCTGGAACGCCGTCTGGCTGCCCGTCGTCAACCTCCTCGCCGTGCGCGCCGGTTGGTGGACCTTCCACGCCGAGGGCGGCACCGCCGCCGGGCTCCCCCTCGACCTGCTCCTCGGCTGGGTCCTGCTCTGGGGTGTCCTGCCCGTCCTCGCGGGCGCCGACCGCCTGCCGCTGCCGCTGGTCGTGGCCGGACTGGCCTGGTTCGACCTCGTCGCGATGCCGCTCGCCGCCCCCGTCGTCCGGCTCGGCGACAACTGGCTGCTGGGCGAGGCGCTCTGCGTGGCCGCCGTCCTCGTCCCGGGCCTGCTGTTCGCCCGCTGGACGCTGCGACGCCGGCGGCTCGTCGCCCGTGCCGGCCTGCAGATGGTGCTGTGTGCCGCGCTGATGGTGGGGTTCCCGCTCGTCCTCGTCCGGCCCGAGCTGCCGGACACCGCCGCCGGGATCGGGCTCGCCCTGCAACTCCTCGCGCCGCCCGTGCTGCTGGGCGTCGTCGCGCTACGGGAGTTCGTCCAGCGCGGGGGCGGCACCCCGGTGCCGTACGACCCGCCGAACAGGATCGTCACCAGCGGCCCGTACGCGTACGTCCGCAACCCGATGCAGCTCGGCATCGTCCTCGTCCACACCGTGCTCGCCCTGGTCACCCGGGACTGGCGGTTCCTGGCCGCCGCGGTCACCGGCTTCGCCTACTCGGCGGGCCTCGCCGACTGGCACGAGAACGCCGGGCTGCGCGCCCTCCACGGCGAGGAGTGGACCCGTTACCGGGCGGCCGTTCGCCCCTGGCTGCCCCGCCTGCGGCCCTGGTCCGGCACCGCCCCGGCCCGGCTCTACGTGGCGCAGAGCTGCGGCCCGTGCAGCGGCTTCGGCCGCTGGGTCGCCGCCCGCCGCCCCGTCGCCCTGGACCTCGTCCCCGCCGAACACCACCCGCGCCGCCTGCGCCGCATGACCTACGAGTCGGCCGACGGCACGGTCCGGGCCGACGGCATCGCCGCACTCGGACGGCTCCTCGGCCATCTGCACCTGGGCTGGGCGCTGCTGGGCTGGCTCCTGATCGTGCCGGGCGTGCGCTGGTTCGCCCAACTGTGCGCGGACGCGCTGGGGGCGGGGCCTCGGGACATTCCGCAGGTGCCGACCGAGCGCCCCGCTGCCTCACGGACCCGGGGTGGAACGCCAGGCGCTCCTCAGCGGTCTGTCGGGTGAGTCCAGCCAGGGCAGTTGTCCGTCCGGGGTGACGGTGAGCCCGAACCTGCCGGGCCCCGGCTCCCCGGCATCCCGCCACCACCGGTACGCCGTCTCGGCCTCGTCCCACAGCCGGCGGGGACCGTACTGCCACACGGTGAATCGGTCGCTCCGCCTCCCGTCCCAGTCCACGGCCGCCCACGACCGTGCGTCGGTGGTGGCCAGCCAGAGCCGGGACCGGACACCCTCCACATCCGGCTCGTCCTGCCAGGCGTGCCAGACGTCACTGAGCCGGAGACCGACGGCGAACCCCAGCGCCCAGTCGTCGCCGGTGACGGTCCATGGGGAGAGGCCCGTGACCGACTCCCGCGGGCTGTGCTCGTCGCGGACCACATCACGGAAGATCCGCAGGTCGGTGCGCTGCTCGCGCATCAGCATGAACGCTGAATGGGGAGAGAACCGGCCGGATGCCGTGCCGTCGCCCCCGACATCGAGCCTCAGCAGGCCGTAACAGAGCCACGGTGTTTCCCACGGCGTCAGGATCACCCCACCGGGCCGGGTCTGTGTCACCCAGGGGTAGGGCACCGTGCGGACCGCGCAAGTGGCGATCACCCGGTCGTACGGAGCGCTGGGCGCGAACCCTTCGGTACCGTCCCTGGCGACGATGCGAGGTCGCAGCCCTGCTGCGCTGTCGAGGGTGTGTGCCGCCGTAGTGGCGAGTCCGAGGTCGACATCGACGCTGGTCACGTGTTCACTCCCGAGGCGAGCGGCCAGCAGCCCGGCGTTCCAGCCGGTGCCGGTGCCGACCTCCAGAACCCGCATGCCGATTCGGAGCTCGAGCATGTGGAGCATGCGGAAGACGATGGACGGTGCCGAGGCGGATGAGGACGGCCACGCCTCGTCGTCGCATTCCGGGGGCAGCCCGTCGTTCACCTGGGTGACGACCGGAGCGTCGGCATAGGCGGCGGTCAGCCAGCGTTCCGGCTCCCGCTCCCTGTCGCAACGGACGTATCCCCGGCCGGACTCCAGCCACACCAGGTCGGGAAGGAAGCGGTGCCTCGGTACCGCGTAGTACGCACTCTCCCACTCGGGGGAGACCGCCGTGCCCAGGTCCGCGGAGACGGCGCGGAGCAGGCCGCTCATGGCAGCCTGCTCCTTCTCGCTCAGGGTCTCCATGGTCACTTCTTGTGCTTCGGATCCGGCCGGGGGCCGGCCGAATCCGGGTTCGGCTTCGACTCGCTCGGATCCTTCTTCCCGGAGTGCTTCCCTTCGCCTCCGCTGCCACCCTGACCTGTTCCCCAGCCCATAAGGTCCTCATTGTTGTCGTGATCCTGCGCTTGCGCCGCTACCGTTCGGATCCGGCCGGGACCCCGAGGGGAATCGGCGACGGATCAGGACCCGGCCGCGGCCTCGGTGGCGGTTGCTTCGGTGGCGTCGTCATGGCTGCCTCCCCTGCCTGTTGTCTGGTCGGCCTGTCCGCCCCGGGGACGACGCACCGGGGGCATGCGCAGGGTGGAAACACGAAGCCCATGAGCGGGCTGCATTCCTCCGCCGTGACCGCCCTGACGGGCCCCCAACTGCGACCTCCGTCGTGTGACACACGGAGGGTCAGCAAGGGGCGTGGTGATGCCGACCCGTCATCAGGTCGCTTGCTCTCCATGACCGGAACGCTAGAGACATCGACGAGCGCGGAGCCAGGGTTGTGCACCAATGTGCAGAGAAGCATCTGGGGCGCTGAAATGGCCACAATATGCGCTTGACGGAGGTGCGGTCACCCACGATTCTCGTGCACATCAATGCACATCCTGCATGGGAGGCAGGCATGTCGTTACGGTTCATCGGGATCGATCCCAACACCGGTACAGGAGAGAGTCCGACCGTGTGGATTGATGAGGAGGCCCAGGAACTGGTCTTCCAAGGGTGGAAGGCAGGCCCGTCACTTGAAGCGCAGTGTGCGGCAACCACCCTGCCAGGACATGCCGTAGGCATCCCCGACCACGAGGCCGTGGTGCGGGTCCCGGCGCGAATGGTGCACATCATCAAGGAGGCGTGTGATGCGATCGAAGGTACCCAGCTTCGTTGAACTGCTGGATGGGGCACAGCACTCGGCAGTGCATCTTGAGATGCGTGATGCCTATGGGGTGGTGAACGAAGCCGAAGACTTCGCGCAGTGGAAGCGCACTGGGGAGCGCGATGTTGATCCGGCTTCCGCGTACTGGGCGCCATGGGTGGAGCTGATTCGTCGCACGGTGGGCCGGGGGGTGTCCGTTCGCCGGGCCCGGATCGTGTCGGAGCCGGTCAGCGACTACATCAGGTACGAGCACGCCGCCACCCGAGTCAACATCGCTGCCGGCGAGCAGGTGCGGTGGCTGCCACGTAGGCGCGCTTCGGACATCGCTCTACCCGGCAATGACTTCTGGCTCATCGACGACCGGGTGATCAGGTGGAATCATTTCACGGGTGAGGGAGCCTCGGGTGGCGGTGAGATGAACGAGGAACCGGCGGTCGCCAAGCTGTGTTCGCAGGCGTTCGAAGCCGCCTGGGCCAGGGCCGTCCCGCACCAGGAGTACGAGATCCACTGACATGAAGGATTGCGCGCCGGCTCATGCCCATATCACCATCCTCCTCCGCACAGGCCGCTCGGGAAGCCGTCGCGGCGCGGTTGAGAGAGATTCGTCAGGATGGTGGGCTCACCGGGAGTGAGCTGGCCGCGCGTTGTGGCTGGCACCACGCCAAGACGTCCCGCATCGAGAACGGGAGGACATCGCCCTCCGCGCAGGACATCCGGTTGTGGTGCGGTGCTTGCGGCGCCGAGGATCAGGCAGACGATGTCGTGGCTCAGTCCCGTACTGCCGAGTCCTTGTATGTGGAGTGGCGACGCAAAATACGTGCCGGGCTTCGACAACTTCAGAAGAGTTACGTGCCTCTCTTTCAATCGACACGGCTCTTCCGAGTTTATTCAGGCAGCCTGGTTCCCGGGTTGCTGCAGACCGAAGGATATGCATCGGCTCTGTTGTCATCCATCACGGGACTGTTGGGCATTCCCGATGAGGTTGAGGACGCCGTCGCGGCGCGCCTGGAACGCTCGCGCATCATCCATGAACCAGGACGCCGATTTGTGCTGCTTGTGGAAGAGGCGGTGCTGCGCTACCAAGTCGGTGACGCCGATGCCATGGCCGCCCAACTGGGGCATCTGCTCACGGTGGGAGCGCTTCCTTCGGTGTCGCTGGGGGTTATCCCCTTCGCTACGTCCTCCCGCCCGGTGTGCCCGCAGGAGACCTTCCACATGTATGACGACACGCTGGTGTCCGTGGAACTACTCTCCGCTCAGGTGAGAATCACCCAGCCCGCTGAGATCGCGCTCTATTCGAAGGCTTTCGAGCAGTTGCGAGGGCTGGCCGTGTATGGGCCGGAGGCGCGCTCGCTCATTGTCAAGGCGATTGAGGCACTGGACTGACCTGGAGCGGACTCCAGCTTGCGCATCTGATGGAAGGCGGAGTGACCGGTGCAGACCCGACCGGAGAGTGGTCCGACAACGCCCATGTGGCGCATCGTCGTGAGGAAGGCATGTGATGGAGTCGAGTATTCAGCCTTTCGCTGAGCTGATCTCCCGGTGTCACTTATTCGCGGTCCACCTGGAGGTGAGGGATGATTACGGCCCGAATCCGCGATTCGAGGCATGGCGGCAGGGCGTTCGAGTCGACTGGGCGGATCGTTCGTCGTGGTGGAATCCGTTTCATCAGGCGGTGGCCGATGCTGTCGCCCGGTGTTGCTGTCCGGCGCGCCCGTATCGTCTCCGAGCCCGTCAGTGACTTCATCCGTTGGGATCACTCCGTTATCCGCGCCAATGTGGAAGCAGGGGAGGAGATCCGTTGGCTGTCACGAGCACAAGCCGCACAACTCCGCCTTCCGGACAATGACTTCTGGCTCTTCGATGATCACTTGGCGCGCATCCATCACTTCTCGGATGACGGCACGGTAGTCCGCGACGAGCTTGTTGATGATTCGGATCTGATTCAGCGCTGCGCTGGCGCATTTGCCCGGGTCTGGGAGATCGCCATTCCGCATGAGGGGTATGTGATCCGCTGAATTCCCTGAGGGCGTTGGGGTCGGGCCGGTGGAACCGTTGCATTGTTCAGCGCTTCGGAGGCACGGGGCGATAGGGGTATGGCCCTCAACGGATCGCATGAATGGCCTCCTCACCCCGCCAACCGCCCATAGTGCTCCCGCAGCACCCGGACCGCCTCCGTGATGGCCGGGCGGCGGGCCGCGCCCGGGCGCCAGAGGGCGTAGAGGCGGCGGATCGGCGTCGGTTCGAGAGGGACGGCGACCACGCCGGCCGGGAGGGGGCCGCGGCCCAGGCGGGGGACGAGGGCGATGCCGAGGCCGGCCGCCACGAGTTCGAGCTGGGTCGCGTACTCGGCCACCTGGTAGGCGAGATCGGGCTCGTGGCCGGTGGTGCGCAGGGTGCGGACCAGCCAGTCGTGGCACACCGAGCCCGCGGGCTGGCAGATCCAGCGCCGGCCCACCAGGTCCGTGCGCTGCAAGGTGTCCCGCTCCGCCAGCGGGTGGCCGACCGGGACGATCACTTCCGACGGGTCGTCACCGATGACGGCCTGCTCGACACCGTCCGGGACGGGCCGCGGTGAGATGTCCCAGTCGTGCGTCACCGCCAGGTCGACGACGCCCTGGGCGACCAGTCCGGGGGAGATGTGCGGATCCAGTTCGGTGAGCCGGGTGTCCAGGGAGGCGTGGCGGGCGGCGAGTTCGGCCAGAACGCTCGGCAGCAGGCCGCGGCTGGCCGAGGCGAACGCGGCCACCAGCAGCCGGCCCGTGGGCTGTCCGCGGCGCTCCTCCAGGGTCGTCTCGGCCTGTTCCACGAGGGCCAGCAGCTGTTCGGCCGTGGCGGCCAGCTGCTGGGCCGCGTCGGTGAGGACGACGCCCCGGCCCTGCCGTTCCAGCAGCCGGGTCCGGGTCTCCCGCTCCAACTTGGCGACCTGCTGGGACACCGCGGACGGGGTGTAACCCAGCGCGATGGCGGCGGCGCCCACCGAGCCGTGCACCGACACCGCGTGGAGTGCCCGCAGCCGGGACAGATCCAGCATCGTTTTCCCCTGCCTCTCAGACAGCCCCGACGGCCCCGACAGCCCCAATGACCCCGACAGCCCCGACAGCCCCGACAGCCCCGACAGCCCCGATGGCCCCTCCGACCGTCCGGCGTGGCCGTCGTCCCTCCGGCGGCCCTGCGGCCGGCCGACCCGACCGACTGACCAACCGTCCTGCCTGACCAACCGGCCCGCCTGTCCGTCCGGTTCGGCCAGGCCAGCCGGCCGTCCGGCCTGTCCATCCCTCCGGACGAGCGGTCCACCCGTCCGGTCCCGATTCACGATTGCTTCATCCAATCATGAAGAGATCAGCGCTGGTGCTTCACGGTCGAGGGCCGCGATGCTCGCTGCATGCGACCGCAACACATAGCTCTCGCCGTTCTCGTCGCCGCCGTCTGGGGCGTCAACTTCGTTGTCATCGAGATCGGACTCGGCCACTTCCCGCCCCTGCTCTTCAGCGCCCTGCGCTTCCTCGCGGCAGCGCTGCCCGCCGTGTTCTTCGTCCGCCGCCCGAAGACCGGCTGGAAGTGGATCATTGCCGTCGGACTGGTGCTGGGCGTCGCCAAGTTCGGGCTGCTCTTCACCGGGATGCACCTGGGCATGCCGGCCGGGCTCTCCTCGCTCGTGCTGCAGATCCAGGCGGTGTTCACGGCCGTCGTCGCCGCCGTGGTGCTGGGGGAGCGGCCGGGCCGCGTGCGGGTGGCCGGGATGTGCGTGGCGCTCGCCGGTATCACCGTGGCCGGGATCGACGAGGGCACCTCGGGGCCGCTCCTGGCCTTCGCGCTGCTCATCGCGGCGGCGGCCTTCTGGGGGGTGTCGAACGTCCTCACCCGGATGGCCGCACCGGAGAACGCGATGGGCTTCATGGTCTGGACGAGCGTCGTCCCCATCCTGCCGCTGCTCGGACTCTCCCTGCTCGTGGAGGGGCCGCGGGCCGACCTCGAAGCGCTGCGTTCGCTGGACGGGAGCGGCGCCGCAACGGTGGTCTACGTCGCCTGGGTCACCACGCTCTTCGGCTTCGGTGCCTGGAGTTTCCTGCTCCGCAGCTACCCCGCCTCGTCCGTGGCGCCGTTCTCCCTGCTGGTGCCCGTCTTCGGGATGTCGGCCGCGGCGCTGGTGCTGGGCGAGGAGGTCGGTCCGCTGCGGTGGTGCGCCGCGGTGCTGCTGGTCACCGGCGTCGCCGTCACCTCGGTGGGCGGACCGGCCTCCGGGCGGGGCCGGATCAGGCGGACTGGGCGAGCAGCCAGGACAGATGGTCCCGGGCCGGTTCCAGCAGCCCCGGAAGCTCCGGTGCCTGCGGGAACCAGCGCTTCTCGTACTCCCACGACAGCCAGCCGTCCCAGCCTGCGCGGCTGAGCGCCTCCACGCACTCGGCGAGCGGCAGCACCCCCTCGCCGAGCGGCAGCGGGGCGGGCTCCTCGGCGGAGGCGATGTCCTTCACCTGGACGTAGCCGAGGTGCGGGGCGAGGACGGCGTGGGTGGCCACCGGCTCCTCGCCGCCCCGCCAGGGGTGCAGCACGTCCCAGACCGCGCCCACGGCGATATGGCCCACCAGGCCGAGGACCCGGGCCACGTCCACGCCCCGCGGATGCGAGTCATGTGTCTCCAGCAGCAGCCGTACGCCCAGGTCGGAGGCGTCCGGGGCGACGGCGGCGAGGCGGCGGGCGGCGACCGTGTCCGTCTCCTCCGCCGGCTGGTCGCCGCCGCCGGGGAAGACCCGCAGATACGGGGCGCCGAGGTCCCGGGCCAGTGTGAGCAGCTCGCGCAGCTCCGCCAGGACGGGCTCGTCGGCGCCGGGCGCGGCGGCCTCGGTGTACCCGGCGACCGCGAGGATCTCCACCCCCGCGTCCTTGAACTGCTCGGCGGCGTCGACCCGTTCGCTCAGCTCCATCCCCGGGTTGAGGGGCTCCTCGGGATGGGCGCGCAGCTCCACACCGTGGTAGCCGGTGCGGGCGGCGAGCCCGGCCACTTCGGCCAGGGGCATTCCGGGCACACCGAGGGTCGAGAAGGCGAGTTTCACGGCTGCTCCAGGTGGGCGGGGACGGGAACGGCGGGCGGGCGGCCGGGCCACGGCCGCACGGGTCAACCCTGCCGGGCCCCCGCGCCCGGCGCATCCCCGCCGCGCGCAGGAGTGCGGAACGGTGCGCGGCCGGGGGAGGGGAGGGACGCCGGGCGTCCGCCGGGACCCTGCGGACCGCAGCGAGCGGACTACAGCGTCAGCCGCCAGTCCTGGCCCACGAGGTCGGCGCCGTAGCTGTGGTGGGGTTCCTCGGCGACGAGGGCGAAGCCGGCCCGGAGGTAGAGCGTCCGGGCCGCGGCCAGGACGTCGTTGGTCCAGAGCACCAGCTCGCGGTAGCCCGCCTCGCGGGCGAACCGGACGCAGGCGGCGACGAGCCGTTCGCCGAGCCCGTGCCCCCGCGCCGACGGGTCGACGAGCAGCAGCCGCAGCCGGGCGGTCCCCGGTGCCGCGTCCCGGACGCACATCACGGAGCCCACCGGGCGGCCGTCCAGTTCGGCGATCCACACGCGTTCCAGCAGCGGGTCGTGGTCCTCGGCGAAGTCCGCGACGATCCGGGCGACCAGGCCCTCGAACGCCGAGTTCCAGCCGTACTCGGCGGCGTAGAGGGCGCCGTGCCGCTGCACGATCCAGCCGAGGTCACCCGGTTCGGGCCCGCGCAGCACGGCCTGCGGGGAGGCGCCGTCGCCGGGGGTGTCGGCGCCGGGGGTGCCGTGCGGGGGCGTGGGCTTCATGGGGGCTCCGTAGCGCGCCGGGACCGGCCGGGGATGTCCCCCCGGGGCCGGTCGGGGGTGTCCCCCTGGCCTCACGCTAGTACGGGCAGGGCCGCGGGCCCGCGTTCCGGACCGGCTTGCGTCCCGGCCTGGCCTGGCCCGCGTCCCGGTCAGGCCAGCGGTGCCGGTTCAGGCTCGCGTCCCGGTCGGGCTCGCTTCCCAGCACAGTCCCGCACCCCGGTCAGGCCAGCGGTCCCGGTTCAGGCCCGCGGATCCGGTTCAGGCTCGCGCCCCGGTCGGGCCCAGCGGATCCGGTCCGGCCGCCCGTCATCCGTCGTGCCGGTGCGATCCGGAGCGCCGCCGCGCGGTCGCTCAGCGGCGGTCGGCTCGCTCAGCCGCGGTCCGGCGGGGGCGCCGTGGACGCGCGGGCCATCAGATCGGCGCGGACCGTGGCCACGCCGCCCGGCGGCGGCTCCTCGCGGCCGATCGCCAGCCTCCCCGCCCGCGCCCCGGCCTCGTGCAGCGGCAGGCGCACCGTCGTGAGCGCGGGCACCGCGTCCGCGCTGAACGGCAGATCGTCGAACCCCGCGACCGAGACGTCCTGGGGGATGCGCAGGTCCTGGTCGCGCAGCGCGGCGCAGGCACCCAGCGCGATGGTGTCGTTGGCCGCCACGACCGCGGTCAGGTCCGGCTGTCTTCGCAGGAGTTCGAGCGTGGCGTCGTAGCCGGAGGCGCGGTCGTACGGGCCGTGGACGGTCAGCCGGTCCGCGCCCTCCGCGAGACCCGCGGCGCTGAGTGCGGCGCGGTGCCCCTCCAGCCGGTGCCGGGTGGTGCTGAGGTCCGCGGGCCCGGCGACGTAGCCGATGCGGCGGTGGCCGAGGGCCAGCAGGTGTTCGGTCAGCCGCCGGGCGCCGCCGCGGTTGTCGAAGGCGAGGGTGACGGCGGTGTCCGGCCCGGCCGGTGCGGGGCCGGCGCCGGGGAACCGCTCCGGCAGCGGCGGGCGGCCGCAGAGGACGATCCGGGTGCCGTTGGCGGCGAGCCGGCCGAGCTTCGCGGCGACGGCCGCGAGGTGGTCCGGCCGTTCGGCGGCCCCGCCGGTGATCACCACCGCGGCGGCGCGCTGGCGCTGGAGCAGGGTCAGATAGGTGAGTTCGCGCTCCGGGGAGCCGCCCGTGTTGCACACCACGGCCAGCTTCTCCGGGTCGCCCGGTCCGTGGAGTCCGCCGCCGATCTCGGACTGGGCGGCCCCGGCGATGATGCCGAAGAACGGGTCGGCGATGTCGTTGACGAGGATGCCGACGAGGTGCGAGGTGGCGCCGGCCAGGGAACTGGCGGGCCCGTTCAGCACGTAGTCGAGCTCGTCCACGGCGCGCAGCACCCGGGACCGCGTGGCGTCGGCGACCGGGTAGTTGCCGCTGAGCACCCGCGAGACCGTGGCCGAGGAGACCTTCGCGCGGGACGCCACATCCGCCAGGGTCACTGCCATCGCTGCTGCCTCCGGTTCACCGTTCCGTGTACCGGCCCGAGTCAGGGCCTCACTGAGGGTAAACGGTTCTTCCGTGGGGGACCTATTGAACGGTGCGGTCCGAGCCGTTAGCCTCCGGGCGGGGAAAGCGCTTTCCGCCGCTTGTTGTGGGGGTGTTGTGGGGCTCACCGTGGGGAGGGGCGGCGCGGGCCGGCGGACGGTGCGCATCGCCATGAACGGCGTGACCGGCCGGATGGGCCACCGCCAGCACCTCGTACGCTCCCTCCTCGCCCTCCGGGAGCAGGGCGGCCTCGACCTGGGTGACGGCACCGTGCTGTGGCCCGAACCGATCCTGGTGGGCCGCAGGTCACAGGCGTTGCAGGCGCTTACCGAGGCCTACGGGCTGGAGCACTGGTCCACCGACCTCGACACGGTGCTCGGCGACCCGGCGACCGACGTCTACTTCGACGCCCAGGTGACCTCCGCACGCGAGGCCGCGGTGCGCAAGGCCATCGCCGCCGGAGTCCACGTCTACTGCGAGAAGCCGACGGCCACGTCCCTGGCGGGGGCCGTGGAACTCGCGCGGCTCGCGCGGGCCGCGGGGATCCGGCACGGCGTCGTCCAGGACAAGCTGTTCCTCCCCGGTCTGCGGAAGCTGCGGCGGCTGGTCGACGGCGGCTTCTTCGGCCGGATCCTGTCGGTGCGCGGGGAGTTCGGCTACTGGGTCTTCGAGGGCGACTGGCAGCCGGCCCAGCGCCCGTCCTGGAACTACCGGGCCGAGGCGGGCGGCGGCATCGTGGCGGACATGTACCCGCACTGGGAGTACGTGCTGCGCGAGCTGTTCGGGCCGGTGCGCACCGTGCAGGCGCACGCCGTCACCCACGTACCGCACCGCTGGGACGAGCGGGGTCTGGCCTACGACGCGACGGCCGACGACGCCGCGTACGGCATCCTCGGGCTCGACGGCGGCGCGGTGGCGCAGATCAACTCCTCCTGGCAGGTCCGGGTGCACCGCGATGAGCTCGTCGAGTTCCAGGTGGACGGCACCGAGGGCTCGGCGGTCGCCGGGCTGCGCGGCTGCCGGGTCCAGCACCGGTCGGTGACGCCGCGCCCGGTCTGGGACCCGGACGGCCCGCCCGCCGACCGGTTCCGCGACCAGTGGCAGGAGGTCCCGGACAACGGGGACTTCGGCAACGCGTTCAAGGCGCAGTGGGAGCTGTTCCTCCGGCATGTGGCGCTGGGGGAACCGTGGAGCGCCGATCTGCTGGCGGGCGCCCGCGGGGTGCAGCTCGCGGAACTGGCGCTGCGCTCCTCCGCACAGGGGCGGCGGCTGGACGTACCGGAGCTGACGCTGTGACGGGCGGCCGTACGGCGCTCGACGCCGGGGGCTGCCGTGCTGCGTTCGGCGCCGGGGGTTGCCGTACTGCGTTCGGAGTTGGGGGCGGCGGTACTGCGTTCGGAGCCGAGGTCGGGCGAATCGCATGCGATACCGCGGGCGGGGGCCGTCGTTGCTGCTTACTCGGTGCACGGGGCGGCCGGTGCCCGCGCCGGGGCATCCCGCTGCTGGACGGCACCGAGGGCTCGTCGGTCGCCGGGCTACGCGGCTGCCGGGTCCAGCAGTGGTGCCCGCGCCGGGGCATCCCGTGCGGCGGTGTTCCGCGTGGCGGAGCTCCGGCGGGTGGCGTTCCGCGCGGCGGTGTTCTGCGCGGCGGTGTTCCGGTGGGTGGCGTTCCGCGGGGCGGCGTTCTCAGCGGCGGCGTTCCGGAGGGGGCGCGGTGATCCGGCTGCCCGAGGCCGGAGGCGGGCTGCGGAAGCACGTCCCGCGGCGGGACTGCGCGCTGCCCGGCCCGGGACGGCCGCCGGTCTCGCGCCGACTCCTGGCGGCCGCCCACGTCGTGGCCGACCCGTTCGCGGACACCACGCCCGACGGGCCCGCCGCCCTCGACTGGGACGCCACCCTCGCGTTCCGCCGTCATCTCTGGTCGCACGGCCTCGGGGTGGCCGAGGCCATGGACACCGCGCAGCGCGGCGCGGGACTGGACTGGGCCGCCGCGGCCGAGCTGATCCGGCGCTCCGCCGCCGAGGCGCGGGCCGCCGGCGGCCGGATCGTGTGCGGCGCCGGGACCGACCAGCTGAGCGGCGGCGGGCACGCCCCCGCCGCCGTGCGCGCCGCCTACGAGGAGCAGCTCGCGGTGGTGGAGGACGCCGGGGCGCAGGCCGTGCTGCTGGCGTCCCGGGCACTGGCCGCCGGCGCCCGCGGACCGGAGGACTATCTCGACGTCTACGGCGCACTGTTGCGACAGGTCTCCCGGCCCGTCGTCCTGCACTGGCTGGGCCCGGCGTTCGACCCGGCGCTCACCGGCTACTGGGGCAGCGACGATCTCGACACAGCCGCGGAGACCCTGCTCGGCCTCGTCCACGCCCACCCGGACCGGGTCGAGGGCATCAAGATCTCGCTGCTCGACGCGGATCGCGAGGCGGCCCTCCGCCGCCGGCTGCCCGACGGGGTGCGCTGCTACACCGGGGACGACTTCCACTACCCCCGCCTCATCGAGGGCGACGGGCAGGTGTTCAGCCATGCGCTGCTCGGCGTCCTCGACCCGCTCGGCCCGTTCGCCGCCGAGGCCGTGCGCCGGCTCGACACCGGTGACACCGCCGGGTTCCGCGCCCTGCTCGGCCCGACCGTCGCACTGGCCCGGCACCTTTTCCGGCCGCCCACCCGCCACTACCGGACCGGGATCGTCCTGCTCGCCTGGCTCGCCGGGCACCAGCGGCACTTCACCATGGTCGGCGGCGCCCAGTCGGCCCGCTCCCTGCCCCACCTCGCCCGCGCGTACGAACTGGCCGACGGGCTCGGCCTGTTCCCCGACCCCGCCCTCGCCGAGGCCCGGATGCGGGCGCTGCTCCGGGTGCACGGGGTGGACGGATGACGGGCGCACGGAAGACGGCGCACGAGGTGGACGGATGACGGGAGGACGGGTGACGGGCGTACGAGATGGACGGGGTGGGCGGATGACCGGCCCCGACCGCCCCGCCGGGAGCGGAGGATGACCGGCCTC
Organism: Streptomyces sp. NPDC002055; assembly: GCF_040296705.1. NCBI lineage: Bacteria > Bacillati > Actinomycetota > Actinomycetes > Kitasatosporales > Streptomycetaceae > Streptomyces > Streptomyces sp. NPDC002055. Next base: position 65,010 of record NZ_JBEOXS010000024.1, on the reverse strand, counting down.
GACCGGCTCAGCCTCAACCAGGAGACACTCCGGCAGTGGTCCCTCCCCGAGCTCGCGCGGGGATGCGCCGCGGCGGGCGTCCCCGGCGTCGGCCTGTGGCGGGCGCCGGTCCGCGCGTACGGAGTGGCGCGCACGGCCCGGTTGCTGCGGGCGGCCGGGTTGGCCGTCTCCAGCCTGTGCCGCGGCGGCTTCCTGACCGCCGTCGAACCGGCGGCCCGCGCCGAGGCCCTGGACGACAACCGCGCGGCCGTCGACGAGGCCGCCGCCCTCGGCACCGGCACGCTCGTCCTGGTCTCCGGCGGCCTGCCACCCGGCAGCCGGGACCTGGCCGGGGCACGGGAGCGCGTCGCCGACGCGCTCGGGGAGCTGGCGCCGTACGCCGCCGAGCGGGCGGTGCGGCTGGCGGTCGAACCGCTGCACCCGATGTACGCCGCCGACCGCTGTGTCGTCTCGACGCTCACCCAGGCCCTCGACCTCGCCGAACGCTTCCCGGCCGACCGGGTGGGCGTGGTGGTGGACACCTACCACCTGTGGTGGGACGACACTGTGGCCACGCAGATCGCCCGCGCCGGGGCCGGCGGCCGGATCGCCGCATTCCAACTGGCCGACTGGGTCACGCCACTGCCGGAGGGCACGCTGCTCGGCCGCGGCCTGCTGGGGGAGGGCTGTGTGGACCTGCGGTGGTTCCGCGAACGGGTCGACGCGGCGGGCTACCGCGGACCGATCGAGATCGAGATCTTCCACCCGGAACTCTGGGCCCGGGACGGGGCGGAGGCGCTGACGGAGATCGTGGCGGGGTACCGGGCGCATGTGCTGTAGACGAGGTGTTCGGTCCTGACCGGGGGCCGCGGTCCGGTCCTGACCTGCGGCGACCGTGGCCCGATCCTGACTGGTGGCCGTAGGGGACGCCTGGTGGGTCTCCCCGGTGGTGCCGCACGGCCGAGGCCCCGTCCGTGCAGGTGTTCCTCCAAGTTGCGTACGCCCGTACACAACGATGCGTACACTCGTACACATGGGATACGGGATGCTGGCCGCGGCCATTGCGGCGGAGGTGGCCGGGACGACGGCCATGAAGTACAGCGAGGGGTTCAGTAAGCTGTGGCCGTCCATCGGCACGGTGGCCGGGTATCTGCTCGCCTTCGCGCTGTTCGCCCAGACTCTGAAGGTGATGCAGGTCGGTGCCGCGTACGCGATCTGGGCCGGGGTGGGGACCGCGGCTGTCGCCGCGATCGGGATGCTCTTCCTGGATGAGTCGGCCGGGCCGGCCAAGCTCGCCGGGATCGCCTTCGTGATCGTCGGTGTCGTGCTGCTCAGTCTCGGGGGTGCGCACTGATGGCGGCGGCGCGGAGGTACGACCCCGAGCGGCGTCAGCGGATCATCGACGCGGCGATCCGGGTGGTGGGCCGGGCCGGAATCGCGGGGCTCAGCCATCGCAGCGTCGCGGCCGAGGCGGATGTGCCGCTCGGCTCCACCACCTATCACTTCAAGACCCTCGACGACCTCCTGGTGGCGGCGCTGCGGCAGACCAATGAGGGTTTCGCCAAGGTCGTGCGCGAACACCGCGACTGCCTCGCCGACCCCGGCTGCGACCTCGCCGCCGAACTGGCCCGGATGAACGGCGACTGGCTGGGCAGCGACCGCGCCGGCGTGGAGCTGGAGTACGAGCTCTACCTCGCCGCGCTGCGCCGGCCCGCCCTGCGCGCCGTGGCCGCCGAGTGGTGCGGGGAGGTCACCGAGCTGATCGCCCGGCGCACCGACCCGCGCACCGCACGCGCCCTGGTCGCACTGCTCGACGGGATCTGTCTGCAAGTGCTGCTGACGGGTGCGGAGTACGACGAGGAGTACGCGCGGGATGCGCTCGACCGGGTGATCGGCGCGAGCGGCCAGGGCCTGATCCGAACGACGGACCCCGGCTAGGTGTCGGCTGGGTGTGCTGTCCCGGGCGTTGGTGACGCGCGAGCCGGGTTCTCTTGTCCGGATCCCGCCCGACCGGCGCCACCCGCACCTTCCGGCGGAGTCGTGGAGCCCGCGCCCACCACGCGTCAGCCGGCTCTCAAGCCTGACCACACCCATCCTGAACAGCCGAAACGGCCCGTCGAACACCCGGCGGACCGTCATGCGATGCCGAGGTGACGCGCGCCCTGCGTAGTTCGAACTACGTGGTTTGGGTGATGTGTTCGGCCGTTGTCCTTCGAAAGAGTGTCGGCGTTCTGGGAGGCGGGGTGAATCCGGGGCTCTCGTGGTGTGACGGCGGAGCCGGAGATTTCACGTTTCCCGCGGAGACCGATTGCACATGGCGAGACTTCCCCAACCAGCTTTGTGGAGACGAATCATGCGCTTGCGTACCCTGTCTGTCACCGTCGGGCTCATGGCCGCGACGGTCGCGGGAGGAGCGGCTCCGGCCGCTGCCGGCCCCTTGGTCAGCACGGTCAATCTGGAGGCCGGTGCCGGTCTCCATCGCAGTTCCGCGACGGTGAACTACGAGCGCGTCGACGGCGCGGTGAACTCGGTCAAGATCCTCTCGCTGGAGGCCTTCTCCGGGCAGCGTGACTGCGTCTGGGTGGAGTGGAACGACCCGGAGAGCGCGAACGGCTGGAGCGCCCTCAACTCCGAGCCTCCGTGTTACGGCATGAGCATGGGGGAGGGGCTCAACCGGATCATCAAGGCGCCCAAGGGGTATCAGCTCAAGGTACGCCTGGCCGGTTACCACGACGGCGGGATGGTCGTGATGCACAAGGACATCGCGAAGCTCTAGGGGCGCCGTCCCGGTACGCGTGCTGATACGCGTGCCGGGTCCCTGAGCGGTTGAGGGCCTTCTGGGTCCGGCGGGGATTGCGACATCCGTCGCCGGAGTGAGGAGGCCCTCGTGTTCCTCCGTCCTGCTGCGCTGCCCCTGACCCCCCTGACCCGCAGGGTGCGGCCGTGCCCGGTGCGCCGTGGACGAGGGTCGGCCGCTGTGTCGGGCGGCCGAACGCGCCCAGGCCAGTCACGAGCCGGCTCCCCCGATCCGGGGAGCTCAGCCCCGGTGCGTGCTCGGTGAGGGGCTTCCGCGTCGTTTGGCTATCACCGACAGCACCACGGGAAGCAGCAGTTCCAGTGCCCGGGTGACGGAGGCGAGCGGCAGGCCGGTCTGCCGGGAGACGGTCTCCGCGGTGGGCTCGGTGAGCCGGCCGAGGACTCCGGCCAGCGTGCCGTCGCCCAGCGTGCTCGGCAGAGCGGCGACGGTGGTGCCGACCACCGTGCGGGCCCCCTCGGCATCCGTGCCGAGCTCGCCCGCGAGCTCCTGGATCCGGTCGTCACCCAGCTCGGCCAGCACTTCCCGTTGAAGTGATTCGTCGCTCATGCGTCAAACGCTACGACTCGCGGCACATGTCGGCACGTCGGGTAACGGATGGATAACTGCCGGAAATCGTGCAACCCTTCCGGCCCCCTGTGGGTCGTAGTCAGCATCAGGCCCTCTGTCGGGGGGAGCCCGGGGGGGATCCGGAAGGGCCTGGGGGCGGGGGACCACGAGGGGGCCCGGTTGCGACCGGGCCCCCTCGATGAGGTCACACGCCTGCCGACCGGAAGCCGGGCCGCCGCACCGCGGGCCGCCGTCGTGGACCGGAGTCGGCAGCGAACCGGAGTCGGCACGAACCGGAATCAGCAGTGAACCGGAATCAGCGGCGGGCCTGACACCGGCAAGGACCCCGAGCACACCGCGGCCCCGGACGGCCCGCGGACCGGAATGGCACGGGGGCCGGAATGGCACGCCTGCCGGAACACCCCGCGGCCGGAAACAGCCCCCGGATCAGAACACCCCCCGATCAGAACGGCACGCCGCAGCGCAGCAGCACGTTCGCGTACGGCCGGGACTCGCCCGTACGGACCACCAGCCGGGCCCCGCGGGTGCGGGCCTTGAACTCCTCGTGCGGCACCAGTTCCAGTCCCGGGGCCGGGAAGAAGCCGTCGAGCAGCGCGGACACCTCCGGATTGGCCTGCCGCACCTCGGCGGCCGCGGTCGCCGCCTCCACCACCAGCTCGTCGAGCAGCCCCTCCAGCACCGCGGCGAACGACGGCACCCCGGCCCGGAAGGCCAGGTCGACCACGACCGGGCCCTCGGGGATCGGCAGCCCGGCGTCGCAGACCGCCACCAGATCCGTGTGCCCCAGCAGGGCCAGCGCCCCGCTGAGATGGCGGTTGAGTATTCCGGCCTTCTTCACCGGCGCTCGCCTCCCGCCGGGCCGGATACGTCGTCCGGGTGCCCGGAGGGCTCGCAGGTGCCGCCCTCCGCGAGCGCCCGGACCACCTCCGCCACCTCGGACTCGGTGGGGAACGACTCCTGTGCCCCCGGCCGGGTGACGGCCGCCGCACCGACCCGTACGGCGAACCGCACGGCCGCCTCCAGGTCGTCGCCCGCCCCGAGCCGCCAGGCGAGCGCGCCGGTGAAGGCGTCGCCGGCGCCGGTGGTGTCCACCGGGTCGACGGAGAGGCTGGGCACCCGCACGGTGCCCTCCGGCCGGGCGACGAGCGCGCCCTCCGGGCCGAGGGTCACCACGACCGAGCGCGGGCCGCGGTCCAGCAGCGCCGCCGCCCAGTCTTCTGGAGTGGAGGCCTCGGGAGTGGAGGCCTCGGGAGTGGAGGCCTCGGGAGTGGAAGCCTCGGATGCCGACCCCTCGCCCGCCGCCGCGTGGCCCCGCAGCAGGAAGCGCGCCTCGTGCTCGTTGACCACCAGCGGGTCGCAGGCGGCCAGGACGTCGCCGGGCACCGGGGCGGGCGGCGACGGGTTGAGCACCACACGGGTGCCCGCCTCCGCCGCGGCGCGGACCGCCGCCGCGACCGTGGCCGGCGGGATCTCCAGCTGGAGGGAGACCACCCGGGCGGCGGCGAGCAGCTCACCGGCGTCCCGCACGTCGTCGGGGGTGAGCCGGGCGTTGGCCCCGGGGGAGACGACGATGCTGTTGTCGCCGGACGGGTCCACGGTGATGAGCGCGACCCCGGTCGGCGCGTCACCGGTCAGGACCCCGGCCGTGTCGACACCGGCCGACTCCAGCGAGCCGAGCAGCAGCCGGCCGTGCGGGTCGTCGCCGACCCGGGCCAGGAGCGCCGTACGGGCGCCGAGCCGGGCGGCGGCGACCGCCTGGTTGGCGCCCTTGCCGCCCGCGTGGACGGCCAGGTCCGAGCCGAGAACGGTCTCTCCCGGCTCCGGGCGGCGGTCGACCCCGACCACCAGATCGGCGTTGGCCGATCCCACGACCAGCAGGTCGCAGCCGTGCATCCGTTGTCCTTCTTTCTTCCGCCGGTGCTGCAGGACGTCCCCCGCGGGACGCGTTCCCGTCCCGCGGGGGTGAGGGGTCAGGAGAAGTCGGAGACGTTCTTCTCGGTGACGATCTTGACCGGCACCTTGACCGTACCGGCCACCTTCTTGCCCTGGGCGAGCTTGACGGCGTTGCGCACGGCCAGCTTGCCGAGTTCCTTCGGCTGCTGCGCGACGGTCGCGGCCAGCGTGCCGCCCTTGACCGCCTTCAGGCCGTCCGGCGTGCCGTCGAAGCCCACGACCTTCACGCTCTTGCCCGCCTTGCCGCCCAGCGCCTTGATCGCGCCGAGCGCCATCTCGTCGTTCTCCGCGAAGACTCCGGCGACCTTGGAGTGGGACTGGAGCAGGTTGGTCATGACGTCCAGGCCCTTGGCCCGGTCGAAGTCGGCCGGCTGCTTCGCCGCCACCTTGATGCCCGGGAACTTCTTGATGCCCTCCAGGAAGCCCTTGCCGCGCTCCCGGGAGGCCGAGGTGCCCGCGGTGCCCTGGAGGACGACGATCGTCCCCTTGCCGCCCAGCTGGTCGGCCAGCTGCTTGGCGGCGAGCCGGCCGCCGGCGACATTGTCGGAGGCGACGGTGGTGGCGATGTCGGCCTTGTTCACCCCGCGGTCGGCGGCCACCACCGGGATGTCGGCGTTGTTCGCGGCCTTCACGGACGGGCCCGCGGCGTCGGAGTCCACCGGGTTCACGATGATCGACTTCACGTTCTGGCTGGTGAAGTTCATCAGCTGGTTGGCCTGCTGGGAGGCGTCGTTCTGCGCGTCGGTGACATTGAGCTCGACGTCCGAGGACTTGGCCTCCGCCTGCGCGCCCTCCTTCAGCTGCACGAAGAAGGGGTTGTTGAGGGTGGAGACCGACAGGCCGACCTTGGTGCCGCCCGAGCCGCCGGAGGCGGGGTTGCAGGCGGTGGCCGTGAGGGCGAGCGCGGCGACGGCGGCGACGGTGAGGGACTTCCTGGTACCCATGGCGGCTTCCTTGCAGGGAGGGGGCGGGGGACTTTGAGTGGGGGAGATCAGGCGCCGCGGCGGCGCAGGGTGTCGAGGAGCACCGCCAGCGCGATGACGACACCGATGACCACCTGCTGCCAGAACGCGGACACCGACAGCAGGTTGAGACCGTTGCGGAGGACGGCGAGGATCAGCGCCCCGATGAACGTGCCGGAGGCCTTGCCGACACCGCCGGACAGGCTGGCGCCGCCGATGACGACCGCCGCGATCGCGTCCAGCTCGTAGCCGTACGCCGCCTGGGGCTGGGCGGAGGCCAGCCGGGACGCCAGCACGATGCCGGCCACGGCCGCGAAGCCGCCGGAGAGCGCGTAGATGACGAGCTTCTGCCGCTTGACCCGGATCCCGGAGAGCCGGGCGGCCTCCTCGTTGCCGCCGATCGCGTACATCGAACGGCCGATGTAGGTGCGGACCAGGATGACGGCGGTCAGCACGCCCATGACGATCATCACGAGCACCGGCACCGGCAGCCAGCCGCCGAGCGTCTCGCCGATCGCGGCCACCGGGTCCGGGAACGCGATGGGGCTGCCCTGCGAGATGACCAGGGCCAGACCGCGGCCGATCGACAGCATCGCCAGGGTGGCGATGAACGGCGGCAGCTTCCCGAAGGAGATCAGCGCGCCGTTGACCAGGCCGCAGGCGATGCCGGTGCCGACGGCCAGCAGCACGGCCGGCACCACCGGAACGCCCTGCTGCGTGGACGTCCAGGCCAGCACGGTGGCCGAGAGGGCGGCCACCGAGCCCACGGACAGGTCGATGCCCGCCGACACGATGACGAAGGTGACGCCGAAGGCCAGGATGGCGGTGACCGCGGCCTGCACGCCGACGTTGAGGAGGTTCTGGGTCGTCAGGAAGTCGCCGGACAGCAGCGACATCGCGACCACGAGGACCACCAGGGCGCTGAGCGCGCCGTTGTCCAGCAGCACCCGGCGGAGCACCGCCGTCGCACCGCCGTCCTTGCGCTTCAGGCCCGTGCCCGGGCCGTTGTCGCTGCCTCGAAGTGTCTCAGTGGCCACGGGATCCCTCCATGTCGTGCGAGTCGTCGTGCGGTGTGTGGTGCCGGTCGGCGGCGGTCGGGCCGGAAGCCTCCGGGTCCGCGGGGGCGGACGCGTCCGGACCGGGCGGGGACGGTTCGTCGTCCCGGGCGGAGGTGTCCGGGTCTTCCGGATCGGGTGAGCCCGGGGCGTGGGCGTCCGGGTCGGGAGCGTCGGAACCGGGGGCGTCCGGACCGGGAGCGTCCGAACCGGGGGCGTCCGGACTGGACGCGGGCGGCTCGTCGTCCCGGGCGGACGGCGTGGCGTCGGGCGTGGGGGTGTCGGACGAGGACGCCTCGGTCGAGGACGCCCCGGATGCGGTAGCCCCAGCCGAGGAAGCCCCGGCCGAGGAGGCAGCGGCCGAGGAAGCGCCGGGCGACGGGGCACCGGCCGACGACGCACCGGCCGACGAGGCCGCGGCCGACGCCGTCACCCCCGGCTCCGCCGCCTCGTCACCCGACTGCAGCGCCAGCGCCATCACGGCGTCCTGGGTCGCCTCCCGGTGGCTCAGTTCGCCCGCGAGCCGGCCCTGGGACATGACCAGGACCCGGTCGCTCATGCCCAGCACCTCGGGGAGGTCGCTGGAGATCATCAGCACCGCGTGGCCGGACGCCGTCAGCTCGTTGACGAGCTGGTAGATCTCGACCTTGGCGCCCACGTCGATCCCGCGGGTCGGCTCGTCGAGGATCAGCACCCGGCTCTCGGCCAGCAGCCACTTGCCGATGACGACCTTCTGCTGGTTGCCGCCGGAGAGAGTGCGCACCCGCTGGTCGAGCCCGGCCATCCGGACGGCCAGCTGCTCGGCGATCCGGGCCGCGGCGGCGCGCTGCCCGGACCGGTCCACCAGGCCCGCCCGGCTGGCGCGGCGCAGCGTGACCAGACCCAGGTTCTCCTGCACGGAGGCGTCCAGCACCAGGCCCTGGCCCTTGCGGTCCTCCGGCACCAGACCGATGCCGGCGGCCAGCGCGGCGTTCACATCGTGCCGCGGCAGGCGTTCGCCCAGCACCTCGACGCTGCCGGAGTCGTACGGGTCGGCGCCGAACACCGCCCGCGCCACCTCGGTGCGGCCCGCGCCGACCAGTCCGGCCAGCCCGACCACCTCACCGGCCCGCACCTCGAAGCCGACGTCCTGGAAGTGGCCGCGCCGGGTCAGCCCGGAGACCCGCAGCAGCGGGGCCGCCTCCGGAGCTTCGGACTGCTGAGCGGCATCCGCCCGCTCCCGCGGGTACTGCTGCTCGATGCTGCGGCCCACCATCAGCCGCACCAGCTCGTCCTCCGCCGTGTCCGCCGGGACCTGGGAGACGCTGCGGCCGTCCCGGAGCACGGTGACCCGGTCGCCGAGCGCGGCGATCTCCTCCAGATGGTGCGTGATGAAGACGATCCCCACGCCGTCCGCCCGCAGCGCGCGGACGATCCGGAAGAGCTTGTCGACCTCCTCGCTGGTGAGCACGGCGGTCGGCTCGTCCATGATCAGGACGCGGGCGTTCAGGCTGAGCGCCTTGGCGATCTCGACCATCTGGAGCCGGGCGATGCCCAGGTCCCGGACCCGGGCCTGCGGGGAGACGTCCACCCCCACCCGGGCCAGCAGCTCGGCGGCGTCCGCGTGCATCCGCCGGCGGTCGACGAACCCGAAGCGGCGCGGCTGCCGGCCCAGGAAGATGTTCTCGGCGACGCTCAGATCCGGGACGAGGTTGAACTCCTGGTGGATCGTGGCGATCCCGAACCGCTCGGCGTCCTGGGCGCCCTGGATCCGGACCGGGCGCCCGTCGACCAGAATGCGCCCGTCGTCCGGCCGGTGCGCCCCCGAGAGGGCCTTGATCAGGGTGCTCTTGCCCGCGCCGTTCTCCCCGAGGAGGACGTGCACCTCGCCGGCGCGCAGGTCGAAGTCGACGCCGTCCAGCGCCACCACCCCGGGGAACGTCTTGCGCACCCCCTCCATGCGCAGCAGTTCGGCCTGCGCCGCGGTCTTCTCGACGTCTGTCAACGGGTGCTCCCTTCGGGGGCGGACGCGCCGCAGGAGCGGCGGACCATGAGACGGGCGGACAGGGTGACGGACGGCGGGGTGCGTCCCTCGAGCCGTTCGACCAGGGCGCGGACGGCCCGGGTGCCGAGCTCTCCGGTGGGCTGGGCGATGGCGGTGATCGGCGGGTCGGTGTGTACGAACCACGCGATGTCGTCGAAGGCGGCCAGCGCCACGTCGTCCGGAACCCGCAGGCCACGGGCCCGGATCTCGTCCATCGCGCCCAGTGCCATCAGGTTGTCCGCGGCGAAGATCACCTCGGGCGGACGGGGCAGGGCGAGGAACCGGGCGGTGGCGCGGCGCCCGCTGTCCGCCTGGAAGTCGCCCTGCCCCACGTACTCCTCGGGCAGCTCCAGGCCGTGCTCGCTCAGCGCCTCGCGGAAGGCGTCGACCCGCTCGCTGCCCGTGGTGGTCGCGGCGGGCCCGGCGATGATGGCGAGCCGCCGGCGGCCGAGGGCGTACAGATGGGCGACCAGGTCCCGGACGGCGGTCCGGCCGTCGGTGCGGACGACGGGGACGTCCACACCGGGGATCCAGCGGTCCACGAAGACCATCGGGGTGCCGGAGCGGGCCGCGTCCAGCATCAGCGGGGAGCCGCCGTCGGTGGGGCTGACCAGCAGGCCGTCGATGCGGCGGTCCAGCAGGGTGCGCACATGGTGGTCCTGGAGGTCCGGCTGCTCGTCGGCGTTGCCGATGATGACGCTGTAGCCGAGGGCCCGTGCCTCGTCCTCCACGGAGCGCGCCAGCAGGGTGAAGAACGGGTTCAGCACATCGCTGATCACCAGCCCGAGGGTGCGGGTCTGGTCGGTGCGCAGGGAGCGGGCCAGGGTGTTGGGGCGGTAGCCCAGCTCGGCGACGGCGGCCAGCACCCGGGCGCGGGTGTCGGCCCGGACGGCCGGATGGTCGTTGAGGACCCGCGACACCGTCGCGACGGAGACCCCCGCACGGGAGGCCACATCCTTGATGCCCGCCATCGACGCACTCCTTCGTGGAATCGATTACAGCGCCCGATTGGAATCGATTACACGGAGCGCCCGCAAGACCCCGACACCGGATCGTGACCTCTCCCCACAGGTCGTCCACACCCGCGCCGCCCCGCCCGTCCGGCGCCGGGCGGCGGGTCTGGGCCCTGTCGTCAAACTCCCGCCTGCTCCGCGACGTCATGCACGCACTCTCGCCGCACCGGGCCCTGACCCGAGTACGTCCAGTACGAGGGCCAGGGCCCGGCACGCCGAGAGCACGCACCTGACGCCGCGGAGCCCGCCCTCCGGGCGGACGACGGGAGTTTGACGACAGGACCCAGGGGGCCTCCCCGGTGTCGGTGCCGGGCGGTACCGTCGCCGCATGGTGCAACTGGCGGTGCTCGACGGGGTCCTGGAGCGGATCACCTACGCCAACGAGGACAACGGCTACACGGTCGCCCGGGTCGACACCGGCCGCGGCGGCGGGGACCTGCTCACCGTCGTCGGCTCCCTGCTCGGCGCGCAGCCGGGGGAGTCGCTGCGCATGGAGGGCCGCTGGGGCTCCCACCCGCAGTACGGCAAGCAGTTCACCGTCGAGAACTACACGACCGTCCTGCCCGCCACGGTCCAGGGCATCCGCCGCTATCTCGGCTCCGGCCTGATCAAGGGCATCGGACCGCGCATCGCCGAGCGGATCGTGGACCACTTCGGCATCGACACCCTGGACGTCATCGAACAGGACACCGAGCGGCTCATCGAGGTCCCGGGCCTCGGCCCCAAGCGCACGCAGCTGATCGGCGCGGCGTGGGAGGAGCAGAAGGCCATCAAGGAGGTCATGGTCTTCCTCCAGGGGGTCGGGGTCTCCACCTCCATCGCCGTCCGCATCTACAAGAAGTACGGCGACGCCTCCATCGGGGTGGTGAAGAACGAGCCGTACCGGCTGGCCGCCGACGTCTGGGGCATCGGCTTCCTCACCGCCGACCGGATCGCCCAGGCCGTCGGCATCCCGCACGACAGCCCCGAGCGGGTCAAGGCGGGCCTGCAGTACGCCCTGTCGCAGTCCGCCGACAACGGCCACTGCTACCTCCCCGAGGAGCAGCTGATCGCCGACGCCGTGAAGCTCCTCCAGGTGGACACCGGGCTGGTCATCGACTGTCTGGGTGAACTGGCCGCCGAGGAGGAGGGCGTCGTCCGCGAGCCGGTGCCCGGCCCCGACGGCGGGGAGTCGGTCTCCGCGGTCTATCTGGTGCCGTTCCACCGCGCCGAGCTCTCGCTGACCGGCCGGCTGCAGCGGCTGCTGCGCACCGAGGAGGACCGGCTGCCCGCCTTCCGCGCCGTGGACTGGGACGCCGCGCTCGGCTGGCTCGCCGGCCGGACCGGCGCGGACCTGGCGCCCGAGCAGCAGCAGGCGGTGCGGCTGGCGCTGACCGAGAAGGTCGCGGTGCTGACCGGCGGCCCGGGCTGCGGCAAGTCCTTCACGGTGCGCTCCGTGGTGGAGCTGGCCCGCGCCAAGAAGGCGAAGGTGATCCTGGCGGCCCCGACCGGCCGGGCGGCGAAGCGGCTGTCCGAGCTGACCGGCGCGGAGGCCTCCACCGTCCACCGGCTGCTGGAGCTGAAGCCCGGCGGGGACGCGGCGTACGACGCGGACCGGCCGCTCGACGCCGATCTGGTCGTGGTCGACGAGGCCTCGATGCTCGATCTGCTGCTCGCCAACAAGCTGGTGAAGGCGGTACCGCCGGGCGCCCATCTGCTGCTGGTCGGCGATGTGGACCAACTCCCGTCCGTCGGCGCGGGGGAGGTGCTGCGGGATCTGCTGGCGCCCGACAGCCCGGTGCCGGCCGTGCGCCTCACCCGCATCTTCCGGCAGGCGCAGCAGTCCGGCGTGGTGACCAACGCCCACCGCATCAACTCCGGGGTACCGCCCATCACTCAGGGGCTGCCGGACTTCTTCCTCTTCGCCGAGGAGGACACCGAGGAGGCCGGGCGGCTGACGGTCGACGTCGTGGCCCGCCGCATCCCCGCGAAGTTCGGGCTCGACCCGCGCCGGGACGTCCAGGTGCTGACGCCGATGCACCGCGGTCCGGCCGGCGCGGGGACGCTCAACGGGCTGCTCCAGCAGGCCGTCACCCCGGCGCGCCCGGACCTTCCGGAGCGGCGCTTCGGCGGCCGGATCTTCCGGGTCGGCGATAAGGTCACACAGATCCGGAACAACTATGACAAAGGCGCCAACGGGGTCTTCAATGGCACCGTGGGCGTGGTGACCTCCCTGAACACCGTGGACCAGCGGCTCACCGTGCTCACGGACGAGGACGAGGAGGTGCCCTACGACTTCGACGAGCTGGACGAGCTCGCCCACGCCTACGCGGTGACGATCCACCGCTCGCAGGGCAGCGAGTATCCGGCCGTGGTGATACCCGTCACCACCGGAGCCTGGATGATGCTCCAGCGGAATCTGCTCTACACGGCCGTCACCCGAGCAAAACGGCTGGTCGTGCTGGTGGGCTCGCGCCGGGCGCTCGGCCAGGCGGTGCGGACGGTCTCCGCGGGGCGGCGTTTCACGGCGCTGGACCACCGGCTCGGCGGGGCCGTCGGGGCAGGTTCTCGTGTCGCCCGCGTTTCCTAATCGGGGCGAAGGGGAGCAGGATGTCACCGCACGCGCGGCACTGCGTGCCATCAACAGGCTTCGTGGCCGACCCCGAGTGCACGCTCTCGCACCAAATGGGGGAAGCTGGAGACAGTCAGGGCACCTCGTAGAAGAGGCACAACGTCGGTGAGGGATGACGTGAGCGACAACTCTGTAGTACTGCGGTACGGGGACGGCGAATACAGCTACCCGGTCGTCGACAGCACGGTCGGCGACAAGGGCTTCGACATCGGGAAGCTCCGAGCCCAGACCGGTCTGGTGACCCTGGACAGCGGCTACGGCAACACCGCCGCGTACAAATCGGGGATCACCTACCTCGACGGCGAGAAGGGCATCCTCCGGTACCGCGGTTACCCGATCGAGCAGCTCGCCGAGCGGAGCACCTTCCTCGAGACCGCGTTCCTGCTGATCAACGGTGAGCTGCCGACCGTCGACGAGCTGGCGGCGTTCCGCACCGAGATCACCCAGCACACGCTGCTGCACGAGGACGTCAAGCGCTTCTACGACGGCTTCCCGCGGGACGCGCACCCGATGGCGATGCTGTCCTCCGTGGTCAGCGCGCTGTCCACGTTCTACCAGGACAGCCACAACCCGTTCGACGAGCAGCAGCGCCACCTGTCGACCGTCCGGCTGCTGGCCAAGCTCCCGACGATCGCGGCGTACGCGTTCAAGAAGTCGGTCGGCCACCCGATCGTCTACCCGCGCAACGACCTGGGCTACGTCGAGAACTTCCTGCGCATGACGTTCTCCGTGCCCGCGGCCGAGTACGACCTGGACCCGGTCGTGGTCAGCGCCCTGGACAAGCTCCTCATCCTGCACGCCGACCACGAGCAGAACTGCTCCACCTCGACCGTGCGGCTCGTCGGCTCCTCGCAGGCGAACATGTTCGCCTCGATCTCCGCGGGCATCAGCGCGCTGTGGGGCCCCCTGCACGGCGGCGCCAACCAGTCGGTGCTGGAGATGCTCGAGGGCATCAAGAACGCCGGCGGCGACGTCGACACCTTCATCCGCAAGGTGAAGAACAAGGAAGACGGCGTGAAGCTCATGGGCTTCGGGCACCGCGTCTACAAGAACTTCGACCCCCGGGCGAAGATCATCAAGGCGGCGGCGCACGACGTCCTCTCGGCCCTCGGCAAGTCCGACGAGCTGCTCGACATCGCGCTGAAGCTCGAGGAGCACGCCCTCGCCGACGACTACTTCGTGGAGCGCAAGCTCTACCCGAACGTCGACTTCTACACCGGCCTGATCTACCGGGCCATGGGCTTCCCGACCGAGATGTTCACCGTGCTGTTCGCGCTCGGCCGGCTCCCCGGCTGGATCGCCCAGTGGCACGAGATGATCAAGGAGCCGGGCTCCCGCATCGGCCGCCCGCGCCAGATCTACACCGGCGTCGTCGAACGGGACTTCGTCCCCGTCGAGGAGCGCTGAGCCGCCTCCGGCGCGTCACTTATCCGCGCTCCGGCCTCGTAAGGGGCCGGGGCGCGGACGTTTGTGCGGGGGCGGGTGGAAGCGCAAAGGCGGAAGTGAGAACGCGGCGCGGAGAACGAAGAGGCGGCGCGGGGAGCGAAGAGGCGGCGCGGGGAACGGAAGCGCGCCGCAGGAACGAAGAAGTGCCGCAGGAACGAAGAAGCGGCGCGGAAACGAAGAAGCGCCCCGCGATCGATCCCCCCACGGGTCGATCGGCGGAGCGCTTCCCCTTCCCCGGATCGGATTCCCCCCACGGGATCCGGCCGGGCGTCTGCTGGCCGCAGTGGTGCTCTCTGCGGGCCCGTGCGATCTGCCGGGACGCGTACGTTCGGGAGGGCCGCTCAAAGCTCCCCGGGCACGGGTCCCGGCCACGCACAACCCGGTCCGTCCCCCAAGACGCACCCGGTCTGGCCGATGCCGTCACTCCGCCGGGAGTACTGGCATCGCACGGTTAGACTCACGACCCCCTGGAATGGTTACGTTCCAACCCCTGTGATCTAGGTCTCTTGCCATATGCGCACCAACACGGGCAAGAGCCTCGATTGGGAGATCGAGACCCTCGCGTAGACGTGTTGTGGGCCATGTGGGGATTATGTAAAAGTCCTGGCCTGATGGGAAGGGCTTCGGTCGTTGTGATCGTGTCCAGATCGGTTGGGCGGCGGGTGCGGTCCTGTCGGGATCAGTTGAAACGCCTCAGGCGGAGGCTGTTGGTCACCACGAAGACCGAGGAGAACGCCATCGCCGCCCCCGCGATCATCGGGTTGAGCAGCCCGGCCGCGGCCAGCGGCAGGGCCGCCAGGTTGTAGCCGAAGGCCCAGCCCAGATTGCCCTTGATGGTGGCCAGCGTCCGGCGGGCGAGCCGGATGGCGTCCGCCGCCACCCGGAGGTCCCCCCGGACCAGCGTCAGGTCGCCCGCCTCGATCGCGGCGTCCGTGCCCGTGCCCATGGCCAGGCCCAGATCGGCGGTGGCCAGCGCGGCGGCGTCATTGACGCCGTCGCCCACCATCGCGACCGTCCGGCCCTCGCCCTGGAGCCGGCGCACCGCGTCCACCTTGTCCTCCGGCAGCACCTCGGCCACCACCTCGTCGATGCCGACGGCGCGGGCCACCGCATCGGCCACGGCCCGGTTGTCGCCGGTGAGCAGCACCGGCGTCAGCCCCAGCCGGCGCAGCTCCGCCACGGCCGCGGCACTCGACTCCTTGACGGTGTCCGCGACGGTCAGCACCCCGCGCGCCGCGCCGTCCCAGGCGACCAGGACCGTGGTCCGGCCCTCGGCCTCCGCCGCGGCCTTCGCCTCGGCCAGCCGCTCCGGCACGGTCACGGAGTGCTCCGCCAGCAGCTTCGCGCGGCCGACGACGACCTCATGGCCGTCCACGACGCCCCGCACGCCCAGGCCGGGGACGTTCTCGAAGCTCTCCGGCACGAGCAGCGGACCGGTGCGCTCGACCGCTCCGGCGGCGATCGCGCGGGCCACCGGATGCTCGGAGGCGTGCTCCAGCGGGCCGGCGAGCCGCAGCAGCTCCGCCTCCGTCGTCCCCTCGGCGGTGATCACGCCCTGGAAGGTCATCCGCCCGGTGGTCACCGTGCCCGTCTTGTCCAGGAGGACGGTGTCCACCCGCCGGGTCGACTCCAGCACCTCGGGGCCCTTGATGAGGATGCCGAGCTGCGCGCCGCGTCCGGTGCCGACCATGAGCGCGGTCGGGGTGGCCAGCCCCAGGGCGCAGGGGCAGGCGATGATCAGCACGGCCACCGCGGCGGTGAAGGCCGCGGTGATGTCGTCGGTCACCAGCAGCCAGGTCACGAGGGTGTCGACGGCGATCACCAGTACCACGGGCACGAAGATGCCGGAGATCCGGTCGGCGAGCCGCTGCACCTCGGCCTTGCCGTTCTGCGCGTCCTCGACGAGCTTCGCCATCCGGGCCAGCTGGGTGTCCGTGCCGACCCGGGTGGCCTCCACGACCAGCCGCCCGCCGGCGTTCACCGTCGCGCCGGTCACCGCGTCGCCCACGGTCACGTCCGCCGGTACGGACTCCCCGGTCAGCAGGGCGGCGTCCACGGCGGAGCTGCCCTCCACCACCGTGCCGTCCGTGGCGATCTTCTCGCCGGGACGGACCACGAACCGGTCGCCGACGGCGAGCCGGGCGGCGGGGATGCGCTCCTCCCGGCCGTCGGGGCGCAGCACGGCCACGTCCTTGGCGCCCAGCTCCAGCAGGGCCCGCAGCGCGGCGCCCGCCCGGCGCTTGGCCTTCGCCTCCAGATAGCGGCCGAGCAGGATGAACGTCGTCACCCCGGCGGCGACCTCCAGATAGATCGTCGACGCGGCGTCCGCGCGGGAGCCGGTCACCTCGAAGCCGTGCCGCATGCCCGGCATCCCCGCGTCGCCGAGGAACAGCGCCCACAGGGACCAGCCGAAGGCGGCCAGCGTGCCCACCGAGACCAGGGTGTCCATGGTGGCCGCGCCGTGCCGGGCGTTGGTCCAGGCGGCCCGGTGGAACGGCAGCGCGCCCCACACCACGACGGGGGCGGCCAGCGTCAGCGAGAGCCACTGCCAGTTGTCGAACTGCAGCGTCGGCACCATCGCCAGGAGCACCACCGGCACGGACAGGACGAGCGAGACCAGCAGCCGCTGCCGGAGCGCGGCGAGCTCGGCGTCCTGCGGGGGGCCCCCGCCGCTCGCGCCGCTGTCCTCGGCCGTGGCGGCGTCCGCCGCAGCCTGCTGCGGCTCCTCGGGCTCCGGGGGCGGGGGCTGCTCGGCCGTGTATCCGGTGCGCTCCACCGTGGCGACGAGGTCGGCGATCGTGACCCCGGGCCCGTACGCGACCTTGGCCTTCTCGGTGGCGAAGTTGACGGTGGCGGTGACGCCCTCCATCCGGTTGAGCTTCTTCTCGACGCGCGCGGCGCAGGACGCGCACGTCATGCCGCCGATGGTCAGGTCGACGTGCGAGACGTCCGAGGCGTCCGAGGCGTCCGGGGCTGCCGAGCCGTCCGTGACGGGGGTCTCCGGTGCCGTGCTGGTCATGCGGGTCTCCTCAGGAGGAGGGCCGGACCCTGCGGCCGGTGGGCGCGGGCCGGGCCGTGCAGTCGCTGGATGGTGCGGAGCGGGGTGCGGCCGAGCGCTGCCGGGCGGGGCTCCGCCGGGCGGGTGCTCTGCGGCCGAGCGAGGTGCGGCCGAGCGAGGTGCGGCCGAGTGGGGCGCGGCCGCGCGGCGCGGGCCGTGAGGCGGGGCGGCGAGGCGGGGGCGGCCGGTGCGGGGCGGGCCGGAGCCGGTGCTTCCGGAAGGCCCGTCCCCGCAGGGCCCGTTCCGGGCGGGCCGCCCCCGGGTCAGGCCTGCCCGGCGAGCTCGAAGCCGGCCTCGTCCACCGCGGCCCGTACGGCCGCCTCGTCCAGCGCGGCCGCGGAGGTGACCGTGACGAGCCCGGTGGCGGCCACGGCCTCGACGGAGTGGACCCCGTCGAGCGCGGAGACCTCCTCGGTCACCGCGCCCTCGCAGTGGCCGCAGGTCATTCCGGTGACCCGGTAGGTGGTGGTGACGGTGCCGGTCGCGGTCTCGGCGGTCATGGTGCTTCTCCTGTCCGGTACTACGAGGTCGTTGTCCACCAGGGTGCCTCGGGATGCCCCCGGTGCGCTCTGGACGCTGTCCACTATACCCCCAGGGGGTATTTCTCCTCCGGGGTCGCGGTCCGGGGTCGACGGTGGTCGATCAGCGGCGGATCGGTGGCGGATCGGCGGCCGCTCGGGAAGCTGCGGGTCTGCTGGGCTCGGGGTCTGCTGGGCTGTGGAGTCTGCGGGGCCGCGGGGCCGCAGGGGGCGGCTGCGGGGCTGCTCGGGGTCTCTCGGGGGCGGTCGGGGCGGTCGGGTGGTGGTGCGTGGGGCTCTCCGTGCGGGGTGCGGCATTCCGGCCCCCGGTGGTTCGTCGGTCCGTCGGTGGGGTCCGGTCGGCCGCCCCCACCGTGGCGGCTGCCTGTCTCAGGGGTCGCCCGCAGGTCCCGCCGGGTTCCCGCGGGTACGCTGGTGTCTCAATAGCCGCTATTCGTGCGCTTTGCCCGAGATGCGCGTTTCGAGGGTGCCGGGGCCGGCTTCCGTTCGGCTCCGAGGCAGGCCCGAAGCAGGCCGGGAGCCGGCATCGTCATCGGCGTCGACGTCGATGACGATGACGATGACGAGGCCGGTGACGGCCGTCGGTACGCGATCCACGCGCCGGTGCGAGGCGGGGCGGACGGCGGCGGTCCGGGCGAGGGGCGGTCGGCATGGACGTGCTGTGGGCGTACGCGCTGCTGGCGCTGACGACGCTCCCGCCCCTGGTGCCGAACTCCGGGCTGCTGGTGGCCGCGGGCGTGCTGGCGTCGCAGGGCAGCCTGAACCTCGCACTGGTCCTGCTGGTCGTCGCCGGCAGCGCACTCCTCGGGGATCTGCTGATGAATCTGGCGGGCCGCCGCTTCAGCGGTCCGGTGCAGCGCTGGGCGGGGCGCAGCCGCCGGCGCCAGGCGCTCCTGGACTGGACCACGCTGCAGATTCAGCGGCACGGTGTGCCGTTCGTCATCGGCGCCCGCTTCCTGCCGAGCGGGCGGCTGATCGGCGCGCTGGCCGCCGGCGTCGTCCGGTACCCCGTCCGCCGCTATCTCCTCGGGGCGGGGATCGCCGAGGTGGTCTGGGCGACGTATTCCGTGGGCCTGGGCTACGTGGGCAGCGCGGCGGCGGGGGACCCGCTCTACGCCGCCCTCCTCGGGATCGGGCTGTCCGCGCTGGTGGCCGGGGTGGGCGCGCTGGTGCAGTCGGCCGGCAGCCGGGGGTACCTCCGGCGGGGCGGGTCCCGCCGCGGTGAGGGGCCGGTCGCGGAGGCGGCCGATGGGCCGATCGCCGGTCCCCGAGCCGGGTCGGCTGACGGCCCGGCTGACGGCCCGTCCGGTGGGGCGGCCGGTGGGGCGGCCGCGGACGAGCCGGTCGCGGGTGGCGCGGCCGCCGACGGTCCGGTTCCGGGATCCGAGGCGGTCTCGGGCGGTCCGGTGGCGGGTGCCGCTGGGTACGGGGGATTGCGCGGCGCGGCGGGGCGCTCCCCGGGGAGCGGTGGGAAGGATCGTTCGGCCGACGGCCCGGATCCCGGCCCCGGGGCGATGTGCGGTGGCGGCGTGGTGGCGGCCGGGGCGTGCGTCTGCGCCTCGCTCACCGCTCCTCGGGGGCGGGAACAGCCGGCCGGGGGCCGCCGGGACCGGCACCGTCGTCAACCGGACGGTACGGGCTCCCGCCGGGGCGTCCGCCGGAGGTGAGGTGCCGGGCGTCGCAGGCCCGGCCCGATCCGCACGGCAGGCCCTAATCCCGTGAGCGCCGGTTGCTCGGCCGTCTGCTGACCCAGCCGCGGATCGTGTCCGCGTACCAGTAGGGCTTGCCGCCCTCCACATGGTCCGGTGGCGGCAGCAGTCCGTGCTTCCGGTACGAGCGGACGGTGTCGGTCTGCACGCTGATGTGTGCGGCGATCTCCTTGTAGGACCACAGCCTGCGGTCGGTCATGCAACGCACCTTCCTCGCGGGGCCGCAGCACGGGCCCGGGGGAGAGCCGTCGGGGGACTGCGGCGCACCGCTGATGATCAGTTCGCCTGTGTCCGGTCAACGACACCCCGTGACCGGGGTGGAGCTCTGTCGACCGGCTGTGACACGACATCAGCGAACCGGTGACAACTGTCGCGAGAGCCGGACAGCCCGGACGGAACCATGTCCGGCGGTGTGGTTTCACCGTCCCCGGAGCCCGGAGCCCGGAGCCCGGAGCCCGGAGCCCGCAGCCCGTGGTCCGCGGCTCTCAGCCCTCAGCCTGCGGCTCTCCGCCCTCAGGCCGGACCGGCGATCCGTTCCGCCAGCTCCGCGGGCCGTACCGGCCGGTGCTCGGTGCGGGAGAGTTCGCACGCCTCGGCGACCAGCAGCGCGTGCAGCGCCTCCTCGCCGGAGCAGGGGTTCGGGGCCTCCCCGCGCGCCGCGCGGACGAAGGCCGCCAGCTCGGCGCGGTAGGCGGGGGCGAAGCGCTCCAGGAAGCCCGTCCAGGGGCGCTCGGGGGCGGGCGGTCCGCCCGGCTCGGCGGAGGTGAACGGTGTCCGGTCGTCCAGGCCGACCACGAACTGGTCCCGCTCGCCGGAGAGTTCCATCCGCACGTCGTAACCGGCGCCGTTGTAGCGGGTGGCGGTCGCGGTGACCAGCGTGCCGTCGTCCAGGGTGAGCAGCGCGGCGGCCGTGTCGACGTCGCCGGCCTCGCGGAAGAAGGCGGCCCCGCCGTTCGCCCCGGTCGCGAACGCCTCGACCACCTCACGGCCCGTCAGCCACCGCACGGCGTCGAAGTCGTGCACCAGACAGTCCCGGATCAGCCCGCCGGAGAGCGGGAGGAAGGCGCGGGGAGGCGGTGCGGGGTCGGAGGTGACGGCCCGTACGGTGTGCAGCCGTCCGAGTCGGCCGGTGCGCAGCGCCTCGCGGGCCGCCAGGTAGCCGGCGTCGAACCGCCGCTGGAACCCCATCTGGAGCAGGGTGCCGGCGCGTTCGACCTCCCGCAGGGCGGTCACGGTGCCGGCCAGGTCCGTGGCGACGGGCTTCTCGCAGTACGCGGGCAGTCCGGCCCGGGCGGCGCGGGTGATCAGCGCGGCGTGCGAGGCGGTCGCGGTGGCGATCACGACCGCGTCGACGCCGGCGGCGAAGACGGCGTCCACCGACTCGGCCACCCTCGCCCCGATCCGCCCGGCCAGCGCGGCGGCCCGGCCGCGGTCCACGTCACCGATGACGAGTTCGTCGACACCGGGTGTGGCGAGCAGGGCCTCCGCGTGGAAGGCGCCGATCCGGCCGGCGCCGAGAAAGCCGATGCGCATGGGTTCCCCTTCTTCTGTCGGTTCCCCGTCCGGCTCGTGTCGTTCCCCGTCCGGTTCCGGTTCCGGTTCCGCGGCGCGGTCCGTCGCGGGCCCGGGGTACCCGGCCGCCGACCCGTCAGCGGTAGAACGCCGGCCGTTCCACCAGGCCGGTCGGCGTCCGTTCGCCGGTGGCCTGCGCCCGTACGCCCGCCTCACAGACCGCGGCCGCCGCGTAGCCGTCCCAGGCGCTCGGGCCCTCGGTCTCGCCGCGGCGGGTCGCGTCCACCCAGCGCTGCACCTCGCGGTCGTACGCCTCCTCGAAGCGGGTGACGAAGTCCTGGTCGATCTCGCCGCCCCAGCGCCCGCCGGAGTGGGTGACCATGGCGTGGCCGTCGCCGATCCGCGCACTGCCGGACTCGCCCACCGCCTCGCACTGCACCTGGTAGCCGAAGCCGCAGTTGACGAAGATCTCCACATCCACGACCGAGCCGCCGGAGGTCTCGAAGAGGACCAGCTGCGGGTCGCTGAGCGCGTCCGGGGCGGCGGCGGACGGGGTGGGCCGGAGCACCGTCACGGCCGTGATCTCCTGGTCCAGCAGCCAGCGGGTGGTGTCGATCTCGTGCACCACCGAGTCGTTGATCATCATCTGGTTGGTGAAACCGGGCGGGGTGGCGACGTTCCGGTGCTTGCAGTGCAGCATCAGCGTCCGGCCGAACCGCCCGCTGTCCAGCAGCTCCTTGAGCTTCAGATACTCCGCGTCGTAGCGGCGCATGAAGCCGACCGAGACCCGCCGGTGGCCCAGCCGCTGTTCGGCCTCCAGCACCCGCAGCGCCGAGGCGGCGTCCGGGGTGAGCGGCTTCTCGCAGAGCACCGGCAGATCGTGGGCGAACGCCTGGAGCAGCGCCGCCTCGTGGGCCGGGCCGGGCGAGGCGATCAGCACCGCGTCGACATCGGGGTCGGCCATCGCGGCGGCGGTGTCGCTGTAGGCGGTGCAGCCGTCGATCCGGCCGGCGAGCTGCTTGGCCCGCTCGGCGTCGATGTCGACGACGGCCGCGACCCGGGCGCCGCTGGTCACCTCGGTGATCCGGCGGACGTGGTCCGCGCCCATCCGGCCGGTGCCGATGACCGCTACGCCGAGTGTTCCGTGCTTCGTCATGGTGTCCCTCGTGAGTCGTGTCTGCATGATCGGCCGGGCCGGCGTCCGGCTGAAGCGGACGGGCCCCGGGACGGCCGGTTCACCCGGACGTCCCCCGGGCCTCGGGACGGCCGGTGCACCCGGTCGCGGGCGCGCCGCACCGAGGGCGCATCCGGTACCGGCGCGAGGCGCCCGCACCTCCCATGCCTACCCGGTGCGCGCCGCGGTGTCCGGTCCGGCCGGGGGCGCGCACCGCCCGGGAATGTGCTGGCCTAGGCGCCGCAGCCGCGGAGGAAGCGGCGGGTCCGTTCGGCGATGGGAAAGGGCCGGTCCGGCGGGCACGGGTACATGTCCTGCTCGACGATGGCGAAGAGGCCGATGCCCAGGCCCTGCGCGGCCGTCAGCACCGGCTCCAGCTCGGGCACTCCGCCCGGCGGTTCGCACATCACGCCCCGCTGGACGGCCGGCCCGAACGGCACCCCGTCCCGGACCACGTCGGCGAGGATCTCCGGGTCCACCTGCTTGAGGTGGAGGTAGCCGATCCGCTCGCCGTAGGTCTCGATGAGCTTGACGCTGTCGCCGCCGCAGTAGGCGTAGTGCCCGGTGTCCAGGCAGAGCCCGACCGCGTCGGGGTCGGTCGCGTCGAGGAAGCGGGCGACGTTCTCCTCGCCGTCGATATGGGTGTCGGCGTGCGGGTGGACCACGATCTCCAGCCCGAACTCCTCCCGCACCCGCCGCCCCAGCCGCTCCATGCCACCGGCCAGATCGCGCCACTGTTCCGGCGTCAGGACCGGGCTCTCCAGCACTTCGGCGGTCTTGTCGTCGCGCCAGAAGGCCGGGATGACGACGAGATGACGGGCGCCCATCGCCTGCGTCAGCCGGGCGACCTGCGCGACGTGGTCCCAGGTGGCGTCCCAGACGGCGGGGCCGCGGTGCAGGGCGGTGAAGACGGTGCCCGCCGACACCTTCAGCGCGCGCCGGGTGATCTCCTCGGTGAGGCGTGCGGGGTCGGTGGGGAGGTAGCCGTACGGTCCCAGCTCGATCCAGGAGTAGCCCGCCTGCGCGACCTCGTCGAGGAAGCGCTGCCAGGGCACCTGCTGAGGGTCGTCCGGGAACCACACCCCCCACGAGTCGGGGGCGGAGCCGACCCGGATCCGGTCGAGGACAGGGGTGCCGGCCAAGGGCTGGGTGGCTGTCATGCCGCGTAGCCTCCACCTCGCTCCGGCGAGTGTCAAGACTTCGTCCTGACATAAGGACTTAACGTCAATGCAGGGCAACGCCCCTGTTCCGCGGGGGTGTCACCCGGCCTGCACTCCACCACGTCCGAATGTCAGGACAAACTATTGACAGCGTGCGAGGGGCACGGTTACACCTGTGACCGGGAACCGGCCCGGCCGAGCGACAACGAAGGGGCGCACATGCCGCACTCTCCCGGGAGGGAGCCCTCCGCACCACCCCCCTCCTCCACCCATGCCGACCACCCCCATGACCTGATCACCATGGGCAGGATCGGGGTGGACATCTATCCGCTGCAGACCGGGATGTCGCTCGCGGAGGTCGAGACGTTCGGCAAGTTCCTCGGCGGCTCGCCCACCAATGTCGCCGTCGCCGCCGCCCGGCTGGGCCGGCGCGCCGCCGTCGTCAGCCGCACCGGCGCGGACCCCTTCGGCGAGTACATCCACCGGGCGCTGCGGGAGTTCGGGGTGGACGACCGCTGGGTGACGCCGGTGGACGCCTACCCCACCCCGGTCACCTTCTGCGAGATCTTCCCGCCCGACGACTTCCCCCTCTACTTCTACCGACGGCCCAAGGCCCCCGATCTGGAGATCGACGCCGGGGAGCTGGACCTGACCGCGATCCGGGACGCCCGGATCTTCTGGATGACCGGCACCGGGCTCTGCGAGGAGCCCAGCCGCGGGGCGACCCTCGCCGCGCTCGCCACCCGCGCGAAATCCGGTACCACCGTCTTCGACCTCGACTGGCGGCCCATGTTCTGGCCGGACGAGGACCCCATGACCGCCGCCCGTCCCGTCTACGCCGAGGCCCTCACCCACGCCACCGTCGCCGTCGGCAATCTCGACGAGTGCCAGGTCGCCACCGGCGTCCGGGAGCCCGAGGCGTGCGCCCTGGCCCTGCTCGACGCGGGCGTGGAGCTCGCCGTCGTCAAACAGGGCCCCAAGGGCGTCCTCGCCCTGCACCGCGACGGCAGCCGCGCCGAGGTGCCGCCCGTCCCCGTCGAGGTGGTCAACGGGCTCGGCGCGGGCGACGCGTTCGGCGGGGCGCTGTGCCACGGGCTGCTGGCCGGCTGGGACCTGGAGCGGACCATGCGGCACGCCAACGCCGCCGGCGCCATCGTCGCCTCCCGCCTCGCCTGCTCCTCCGCCATGCCCACCGAGGCCGAGGTCGTGGAACTCCTCGGCCGCGGCTGACCGCCGCGGCCCATCCCATCCGAGAGAGAGCGCTCCTGTGACCCTCCGTATCTCCGACATCGTCAAGGTGCGGACCCGCCACCCCGAGGCCATCGCGGAGGCCGCCGCCCGCCGGCCCCGCCGGCCCCTGATCGGCGACAGCGGCCGACTGATGATCATCGCGGCCGACCACCCGGCGCGGGGCGCCCTCGCCGTGGGCGACCGCGAACTGGCCATGGCCAACCGCGCCGACCTCCTCGAACGGCTCTGCCTGGCGCTGTCCCGGCCCGGCGTCGACGGCGTCCTGGCCACCGCCGACATCCTCGACGACCTGCTGCTGCTCGGCGCCCTGGACCACAAGGTCGTCATCGGCTCGATGAACCGCGGCGGACTCGCCGGCGCCGCCTTCGAGATGGACGACCGCTTCACCGGCCACCGCGCCGAGGACCTGGCCCGCTCCGGCTTCGACGCGGGCAAGCTGCTGCTGCGCATCGACTACGACGACCCCGGCTCGCTCACCACCCTGCTCTCCACCGCCCGCGCCATCGACGCCATGGCCGCGCACCGGCTGCCCGTCTTCGTCGAACCCTTCCTCTCCCGCCGGGTCGCGGGCCGCGTGCGGAACGACCTGAGCGCCGCGGCGGTGACCAAGTCCATCGCCATAGCCTCCGGACTCGCCGGCACCTCCGCGTACACCTGGCTGAAGGTGCCGGTCACCGAGAATCCCGACGACATGGCCGCCGCGCTGGAGGCCTCCACCCTCCCGGTGGTACTGCTCGGCGGCGAGGCGGGCGGCACCGAGGAGGAACAGGCCGGGAGGTACGAGACGTGGCGCAAGGCGCTGCGGCTGCCGACCGTGCAGGGCCTGGTCGTCGGCCGCTCGCTGCTCTACCCGGCCGACGGCGACGTCACCGCCGCCGTCGACACCGCCGTCGGACTGCTCTGAACCGGCCCCTCCCGCAGGAGACCCCCTCATGACCTTCCCCGATTCCCGCACCGGCGACCGCCACCACCTCCGGGCCGGCAGCACGGCCGACGGGCCGTACACCCTGCACATCGACCCGGAGCGGGCCGGCTGGGACCACTCCGCCCTGCGGATCCTCGAACTGCCGCCCGGCGGCGGCCACTCCTTCGCCACCGGCAACAGCGAGTGGATCGTGCTGCCGCTCGGCGGCGGCTGCACGGTCCGCGCCGACGGCGAGACCTTCGAACTCCACGGCCGGGCCGACGTCTTCAGCGGCGTCACCGACTTCGCCTACCTGCCGCGCGACGCCGAGGCGGAGATCGTCTCCGCCGCGGGCGGCCGCTTCGCCCTCACCGGCGCCCGCTGCGACCGCCGGCTGCCCGCCCGCTATGGCCCCGCCTCCGGCGTCCCCGTCGAACTGCGCGGCGCCGGAACCTGCTCCCGCCAGGTCAACAACTTCGCCGCGGCCGGGGTCTTCGAGGCCGACCGGCTCATCGCGGTCGAGGTGCTCACCCCCGGCGGCAACTGGTCCTCCTACCCGCCGCACAAGCACGACGAGTGCCGCCCCGGCGTGGAGTCCGAACTCGAGGAGATCTACTACTTCGAGATCGCCCCCGCCCACGGCACCGAAGGGCTCGGCTACCAGCGCGTGACGCCCTCGGGGCCGGGGAAGGACACCGACGTCCTCGCCGAGGTGCGCACCGGTGACGCGGTCGTCATCCCGGACGGCTGGCACGGCCCGTCCATGGCCGCGCCCGGCCACGACATGTACTACCTGAACGTGATGGCGGGCCCCGGTGCCGAGCGGGCGTGGCTCATCTGCGACCACCCCGACCACACCTGGATCCGCGGAACCTGGCCCGAACAGCCCATCGACCCGCGGCTGCCGCTCTACGAAGCACCGGAGGAGAACCGATGAGCCGGCCGACCGCCCGCGCGGTGCCGGAGGAGACCCGCGCAGTGCCCCAGGGAAGCCCGTCAGCGCCGGAGGAGAACCGATGACCCCCTCGCCCACCCGCCGACTCACCGTCGCCCAGGCCCTGGTGGAGTTCCTCGGCCGCCAGTACACCGAGCGGGACGGGCGGCGGCAGCGGCTGATCGGCGCCTGCTGGGGCATCTTCGGCCACGGCAACGTCGCGGGACTCGGCCAGGCGCTGCTGGAGTCCGGACCGGACCGGATGCCGTACCTCCAGGGCCGCAACGAACAGGCCATGGTCCACGCCGCCGTCGGCTACGCCCGGCAGTCCGGCCGGCTGTCCGCCCAGGCCGTCACCACCTCGATCGGCCCCGGCGCCACCAACCTCGTCACCGGCGCCGCCCTGGCCACCGTCAACCGGCTCCCGGTGCTGCTGCTCCCCGGCGACACCTTCGCCACCCGCCCCGCCGACCCCGTCCTCCAGCAGCTCGAAGTCCCCTCCGCGGGCGATGTGTCGGTCAACGACTGCCTGCGGCCGGTCTCGAAGTACTTCGACCGGGTCACCCGGCCCGAGGCGCTGATCCCGGCCGCCCTCCAGGCCGTGCGGGTGCTGGCCGACCCGGTCGACACCGGGGCCGTCACCCTCGCCCTGCCGCAGGACGTACAGGCCGAGGCGCAGGACTGGCCCGAGGAGTTCTTCGCCGAGCGGGTCTGGCACATCCGCCGCCCCGCGCCCGACGCCGACGCCGTCGCCGAGGCCGCCCGCGCCGTCCGGAATGCCGCCCGCCCCCTGATCGTCGCGGGCGGCGGCATCCACCACAGCGAGGCCGAGGACGCCCTGCGGGCCCTGGCCGACGCCACCGGCATCCCCGTCGCCTCCACCCAGGCGGGCAAGGGCTCGCTGCGCCACGACCACCCCGCCGACCTCGGCGGCATCGGCCACACCGGCACGGCAGTCGCCGACGACCTGGCCCGCACCGCCGATCTGGTCATCGGGGTCGGCACCCGCTACAGCGACTTCACCACCGCCTCCAACACCCTCTTCGCCGCGCCCGGCGTCCGCTTCGTCAACCTCAACATCGCGCCCTTCGACGCCCACAAGATGGCCGCAGCCACCCTGGTCGGCGACGCCCGGGCCGGCCTGGAGGCGCTCACCGGGGCCCTCGCCGGCCACCGGGTCGACGCGGCGTACGAGGCGGAGTACCGCACCGGACGGGACCGCTGGGAGCGGTGTGTCGAGCGGGCCTTCGCCGCGGAGGACGACGGGGCCCGCCCCACCCAGCCCCAGGTCCTGGGCGCCCTGGACGGCGTCGTCGGCGACGAGGACGTGATCGTCAACGCGGCCGGCTCGCTCCCCGGCGACCTCCACAAGCTCTGGCGGGCCCGCTCCCCGCGCCAGTACCACCTGGAGTACGGCTACTCCTGCATGGGCTACGAGATCCCCGGCGCCATCGGCGTCCGGCTGGCCGCCCCCGACCGCCCGGTGTGGGCCCTGGTCGGCGACGGTACATACCTGATGATGCCCACCGAAATCGTCACCGCCGTGCAGGAGGGGATCAACATCAACGTGGTGCTGATCCAGAACCACGGCTATGCGTCCATCGGCGGACTCTCCGAGCAGACCGGCGGCGAGCGCTTCGGCACCGCCTACCGCTTCCGGGCCGCGGACGGCAGCTACACCGGCGACCCGCTGCCGGTCGATCTGGCCGCCAACGCCGCCAGCCTCGGCATGGCCGTGATCCGGGCCCGCACCGTCCGTGAGCTGCGTGAAGCCCTGGCCAAGGCCCGTGCGTCGGACCTCCCCACATGTGTCTATGTGGAGACCGAAACAGCCGACACAGTGTCCGGCGCGCCGGGCGCACAGGCGTGGTGGGATGTGCCGGTAGCCCAGACCGCCACCCGCCCGGCAGCCGTCAGAGCCCGGGAGGAGTACGAGCGCCACACGGCCGACCGGCGCCGTCATCTGTGAACCCCGAGGGAAAGGTCCCGATCTCATGAAGACCATCGACCACTGGATCGGCGGTAAGAGCGTCGAGGGTGCGTCCGGGAACTACGGTCCGGTCACCGACCCCGCGACGGGCGTACAGACCACCCGGGTCGCCCTCGCCTCCGTCGACGAGGTCGACGCCGCCGTCGCCGCTGCCTCCGCCGCGTACGGGACCTGGGGCACCTCCTCGCTCGCCGCGCGCACCGCCGTGCTGTTCAAGTACCGCGAGCTGCTGGACGCGCACCGCGACGAGATCGCCGAGCTGATCACCGCCGAGCACGGCAAGGTCCACTCCGACGCGCTCGGCGAGGTCGCCCGCGGCCTGGAGATCGTCGAGCTGGCCTGCGGGATCACCACCCAGCTCAAGGGCGAGCTGTCCACCCAGGTCTCCAGCCGGGTGGACGTCTCCTCGATCCGGCAGCCGCTGGGGGTCGTCGCGGGCATCACCCCGTTCAACTTCCCGGCCATGGTGCCGATGTGGATGTTCCCGCTGGCCATCGCCTGCGGCAACACCTTCGTCCTCAAGCCGAGCGAGAAGGACCCCTCGGCCGCGCTGCGGCTCGCCGAGCTGGCAGCCGAGGCCGGGCTGCCGGACGGTGTCCTCAACGTCGTCAACGGTGACAAGGTCGCCGTCGACCGGCTGCTGGAGCACCCGGACGTGGCCGCCGTCTCCTTCGTCGGCTCCACCCCCATCGCCCGCCACATCCACACCACCGCCACCGCCAACGGCAAGCGGGTGCAGGCGCTGGGCGGCGCCAAGAACCACATGCTGGTCCTCCCCGACGCCGACCTGGACGCCGCCGCCGACGCCGCCGTCTCCGCCGCGTACGGCTCGGCGGGCGAGCGCTGCATGGCGATCTCCGCGGTCGTCGCGGTCGGCGCCACCGGCGACGAGCTGGTGGCCAAGATCCGGGACCGCGCCGAGAAGATCAAGATCGGCCCCGGCAACGACCCGGCCTCCGAGATGGGCCCGCTGATCACCAAGGCCCACCGCGACAAGGTCGCCACGTACGTCACCGGGGCCGCCGCCCAGGGCGCCGAGGTGGTGCTCGACGGCACCGGCTTCACCGTCGAGGGCTTCGAGGACGGCCACTGGATCGGCCTCTCGCTCCTCGACAAGGTCTCCACCGACTCGGACGCCTACCGGGACGAGATCTTCGGCCCGGTGCTCTGCGTGCTGCGCGCCGAGACCTACGAGGAGGGCATCGCCCTCATCAACGCCTCGCCGTTCGGCAACGGCACCGCCGTCTTCACCCGCGACGGCGGCGCGGCCCGCCGCTTCCAGCTGGAGGTGCAGGCGGGCATGGTCGGCGTGAACGTGCCGATCCCGGTCCCCGTCGGCTACCACTCCTTCGGCGGCTGGAAGGACTCGATCTTCGGCGACCACCACA
Source organism: Streptomyces sp. NPDC002055 (assembly GCF_040296705.1). NCBI lineage: Bacteria > Bacillati > Actinomycetota > Actinomycetes > Kitasatosporales > Streptomycetaceae > Streptomyces > Streptomyces sp. NPDC002055. The sequence continues at coordinate 34,964 of NZ_JBEOXS010000024.1, read as the reverse complement.
TCTACGGCAACGACGGCGTGCACTTCTACACCCGCGGCAAGGTCGTCACCACCCGCTGGCCGGACCCCTCCGACGGCGGCGTGGACCTCGGTTTCCCGAAGAACCACTGACCCTCCCGCACCACCGACGCACACGCCGCGCGGGCCCCGGCCGCGCCGCGCCCCGGAACACCGGGCGCGGCGCGGCCACCCGAACGGCACAGCGGCACCACGGCCCGGCGCCATGCCGGGCCGTGTCGCGTTCCGGGCGCGGGCGTTCCGTGGTGGGCTTCTCGCCGGGGGCCGTCGAGAAGGAGGAGGAGACCGTGACCGGAGCCGTCGACCCCGGACCGACCAAGAGGCCGCGGATCTACGACGACCTGCACGCCCTGTTCATCAACGGCACGCTGAAGCCGTCACCGCAGGTGAGCAACACTCAGGGGCTGATCGACACCAGCCGTTCGATCATGGAGCGGGAGGGCGTCCGGGTCGACGAGATCCGGGCGGTCGACCATGACATCGCCACCGGCACCTGGCCGGACATGACCGAGCACGGGGCGGCGAGCGACGCGTGGCCCCAGCTCTTCGAGCGGGTGCTCACCGCGGACATCCTGGTCCTGGCCGGCCCCATCTGGCTCGGCGACAACAGCTCCGTCACCAAGCGGGTCGTGGAACGCCTCTACAGCTGCTCCTCACTGCTCAACGAGGCCGGTCAGTACGCCTACTACGGGCGCGTCGGCGGCTGTCTGATCACCGGCAACGAGGACGGCCTCAAGCACTGTGCGATGAATCTCCTCTACAGCCTCCAGCACATCGGCTACGCCATCCCGCCGCAGGCCGACGCGGGCTGGATCGGCGAGGCCGGGCCCGGCCCGTCCTACCTGGACACCGGGTCGGGTGGCCCGGAGAACGAGTTCACCAACCGCAACACCACCTTCATGACCTGGAACCTCCTCCACCTCGCCCGCTTCCTCAAGGACGCCGGCGGCTTCCCGGCCCACGGCAACCAGCGCTCGGAGTGGGACGCGGGCTGCCGCTTCGACTCCGAGAACCCCGAGCACCGCTGACGGGGCGGCCGGGGCGGGAGCGAGGCCGGTCCAGAAGCGGGGCCGGGGACGGACGGCGCCGAGCGGCGGACGGACAGTTACGGATGTCAGGACGGCGCCGGGGATGGACGGCGCCGGGGAGGACCGCGCCGGGGCGTGCCGCGTGCCCCGGACCGCCCCCGGCCGCAGGCCCCTCCACCCCAGCGTCCCGGGCTCTCCGCCGCACTCCCGGGCCCCGCGACGGCCCGGCCGACGGCCCCGCGACAGCCCCCGCCGACGGCTCCGCGACGCCCGGGAACGGGCGGGTGAGTACCGTCCGGCCCTACCGCGGTCGCGGTATGCCCCCAGCTTTCGTACTACCGGGGGAGACGTCCGGATTCCCTCCGGGGGACCGCCGGAGCAGCCCGCGGACGTACGTAGGATCCGGGGCATGGATCTCGTCAAGCTCCGGCCCAGGGTGCCCCGGCGACGCGGACGGCTGGTCGCCGGCGTCGCCGCCGTGGCCGTCCTCGCCGGGGGCGGCACCTGGTCCGCCGTCGCGGGCGAGGGCAAGCCCGCCGTGCACCGCCAGGACCGCATCCTCACCCAGCCGGTGACCCCGGGCAGCAAGGAGGAGGTGCGGATCGACACCTCCTACTTCACCTCCGGGCCCGCCTCGGAGCGCCGCCCCGCCGTGCTCCTCGGCCACGGCTTCGGCGGCAGCAAGTACGACCTCCAGCGGCAGGCCGAACAGCTGGCCCGCGACGGCTACGCCGTCATGACCTGGTCGGCCCGCGGCTTCGGCCGGTCCACCGGCCGGATCGGCATCAACGACCCGGAGCGCGAGGTCGCCGACGTCCGGCACCTCATCGACTGGCTGGCGAAGCGCCCCGAGGTGCGGCTCGACGGGGACGGCGACCCGCGCGTGGGCGTCGCCGGCGCCTCGTACGGCGGCGCGATCTCGCTGCTCGCCGCCGGGCACGACCGGCGGGTCGACGCCATCGCCCCGCAGAACACCTACTGGAACCTCTCCGAGGCGCTCTTCCCGAACGGCGTCTTCAAGAAGCTGTGGGCCGGGATCTTCTTCACCACCGGCTCCTTCCCGGCCGGCGCCGGGCTCGCCGGAGGCGGCGAGGCGGCCGCCGGCACGGGCTCCGCGATGGGCGCCTCCCCCGCCGGCGGCGACCCGGCGGGCGACGCCGCCGCGGGCGGTGACGCTGCCGCGGGCGCCCCCTCCCGGGTGCCCACCGGCCCCGCACCCGCCGCCCGCGAGCCGGGCTGCGGCCGCTTCGAGAAGCCGCTGTGCGACATGTACGAGCGCGTGGCGGTCGCCGGGAAGCCCGACGCCGACGCGCGCCGGATGCTCACCGGACGCAGCCCCTCGGCCGTCGGCGACCGCATCAAGGTGCCCACCCTGATCCTCCAGGGCCAGTCCGACTCCCTCTTCCCGCTCGGCCACGCCGACGCCATGGCCCAGCGGATCCGGGGGAACGGCGCCCCGGTCTCCGTCGACTGGCTCGCGGGCGGCCACGACGGCGGCGACCAGGAGACCGAACGGGTCCGGAAGCGCGTCACCGGCTGGTTCGACCGCTACCTCAAGGGCGACAAGGGCGCCGACACCGGCCCCGCCTTCCGCGTCAGCCGCACCGGCGGTGTCGACTCCACCGACGGGCAGGCCCGGCTGAGCGGCGCCACCGGCACCCGCTATCCGGGGCTGGACGGCACCGACCCGCGCCGGATCCCGCTCATGGGCCGCGACCAGCGGTTCGCCAACCCCGCCGGGGCCGGCCCGCCCGCCATCTCCAACGTCCCGGGCCTGTCCGGCCTCTCCCAGCTCTCCGGCTTCGGCACCGGGGTCTCCATCGACTTCCCCGGTCAGTACGCCCGGTTCGACTCCGCCCCGCTGCGCTCCGGGACCCGCGTCACCGGCTCCCCGACCGTCGAGCTCAAGGTGCGGTCCGACTCCGACGACGCGGTGCTCTTCGCCAAGGTCTACGACGTCAGCAGCAGCGGCAGCCAGCTGCTGCCCTCGCAGCTGGTCGCGCCCGTCCGCGTCGAGGACGCCAAGAAGGGCAGAACCGTGAAGGTGCGGCTCCCCGCGGTCGACCACAACTTCGAGGCCGGGCACCGGATGCGGCTGGTCCTGGCCGCGACCGACCTCTCCTTCGCCTCCCCGGTGAAGCCCGCCGCCTACACCGTCTCGCTGGCCGGGAACGGGCTGACCGTCCCGACCACCCCGGCCGTGCACACCGCCTCGGGCTCCCTCCCCTGGTGGGTCTGGGGCCTGCCCGCCGGCGGCGCCGCCGTGGCCGCCGCGCTGCTGCTGACCGGCCGCCGCCGCACCACCGCACCGGCCCCGGACCCGGAGCTGGCGGACGTCCCCCTGCAGATCACGGACCTCAGCAAGCGCTACGCCAAGTCCGCGGAGCGGTACGCCGTCCGCGACCTCTCCTTCCGCGTCGAACGCGGCCAGGTGCTGGGACTGCTCGGCCCCAACGGCGCCGGCAAGACCACCACCCTCCGCATGCTCATGGGTCTCATCCGCCCCGACGGCGGCGAGATCCGCATCTTCGGCCACGCCGTGCGGCCCGGCGCCCCCGTGCTGTCCCGGGTGGGCGCGTTCGTCGAGGGCGCGGGCTTCCTGCCGCACCTCACCGGCCGGGCCAACCTCGATCTGTACTGGCAGGCCACCGGCCGGCCCGCCGAGGACGCCCACGTCGCGGAGGCCCTGGAGATCGCCGGCCTCGGCGACGCCCTGGACCGCGCCGTCCGGACGTACTCCCAGGGCATGCGCCAGCGGCTCGCCATCGCCCAGGCCATGCTCGGCCTGCCGGACCTGCTCATCCTGGACGAGCCGACCAACGGCCTCGACCCGCCACAGATCCGCGAGATGCGCGAGGTGCTGATCCGCTACGCGGCCGGCGGACGCACCGTCATCGTCTCCAGCCACCTGCTGGCCGAGGTCGAGCAGAGCTGCACCCATCTGGTCGTGATGGACCACGGCCTGCTGGTCAGCGCGGGCCCCGTGGCCGAGATCACCGGCAGCGGCGACACCCTGCTGGTCGGCGTGGAGGGCGGCGCGCCCTCCGACGTCGTGGCCGACAAGGTCGCCGCGCTGCCGGGCGTCGGCTCGGCCGTCGGCACTCCCGAGGGCCTGCTGGTGCGGCTGGACGGCGCCACCCCCGCCGAACTCCTGGCGGAGCTGGTCCGGCTGGAGATCCCGGTCGAGCGCATGGGCCCGCACCGCCGCCTGGAGGACGCCTTCCTCACCCTGATCGGAGGCACGTCGTGACCGCGCCCGTGACCGCTCCCCCGAACGACGCCCCCTCGGCACCGGGCTTCCGGGCCCGCCGCACCCTGCCGCTGCGGGTGGAGGCCATGCGGCAACTGCGCCGCCGCCGGACCCTGGTGATGGGCGGTGTGCTGGCCGCGCTGCCCTTCGTCCTGATCGCGGCGTTCGCCATCGGCGGCGAACCGGGCCGGGACAACGGCCGGGTGTCGCTCATCGACACGGCCACCACCTCCGGCGCCAACTTCGCCGCCACCTGCCTCTTCGTCTCCGCGGGCTTCCTGCTGGTGGTGCCGGTGGCGCTGTTCTGCGGCGACACCGTCGCCTCCGAGGCCGGCTGGTCCTCACTGCGCTATCTGCTGGCCGCCCCGGTGCCCCGCACCCGGCTGCTGCTCAGCAAACTGACGGTGGGCCTGGCCTTCAGCGCCGCCGCGATGCTGCTGCTCCCGGTGGTCGCGCTGGCCGCGGGCACGGCCGCCTACGGCTGGGGCGACCTGCAACTCCCGACCGGCGGCGCGCTGCCGACGAGCACCGCCCTGCCGCGGCTCGGCCTCGTCGTCGCGTACATCTTCGTCGGCCAACTGGTCACCGCGGCCCTGGCCTTCTGGCTCTCCACGGTGACCGACGCCCCGCTGGGCGCGGTGGGCGGCGCGGTCGGCCTGACCATCGTCGGCAATGTGCTGGACGCGGTCACCGCCCTCGGCTCCTGGCGCGACTTCCTGCCCGCGCACTGGCAGTTCGCCTGGATCGACGCGCTCCAGCCCCATCTGGAGACCGGCGGCATGACCAAGGGCGCGGCGGTCTCGGTGGCCTACGCCCTGGTGCTGTTCGCCCTGGCGTTCCGCGGCTTCCGCACCAAGGACATCGTGTCCTGAGCAGCCCGCGGGGCCCGTTCCCGGGCGGTCCTCCACCGTCTCGACCGACGCCCCCGGGCCCGGCGCGCCGCCGGGCCCGCCGGGGTGGGGGCGGTCGGGTGGAACCGGCCGGGGCCCTCGGGCCGGGCCGGGAAGGCCGCTCCCTGGCCTGGCACCGGGAAGGCCGCTCCCTGGCCTGGCACCGGGAAGGCCGCTCCCTGGCCTGGCACCGGGAAGGCCGCTCCCTGGCCCGGCACCAGGAAGCCCGCTCCCTGGCCCGGACCGGGAAGGTGCTCCGCTCCCTGGCCCGGACCGGCGGCCCCTAACGGCGCTCGCGCGAGTGCCCGAACAGCAGCCGGTAGGCGATGAGCAGCACCAGTGACCCCCCGATCGCGGCGACCCACATCGCCGGGTCGTAGAAGTCCTGGACGACCGGACGGTCGAGGTACTCCGCCGAGAGCCAGCCACCGACGAACGCCCCGGCCACCCCGATGAGGGTGGTGACGATCAGCCCGCCGGGGTCGCGGCCCGGCAGCAGGAACTTGGCGAGTGCTCCGGCGATGAGGCCGAGGATGATCCAGCTCACGATGCTCATGTCGGGGTCCTCCCCAGGATTGCGTGGGCCACGCTCGTGCTGGTGGCCCGGATATCAGGTCCGGTCACCACTCAGACGCTTGTGATCGCCTTTTTGGTTCTTTCGATCAACTTCTCGACGCGGTGGCGCAATTCTGGTGACGCGTGGTGTTCGGTCATGACGGGGAGTAGCTTCGACGCCCGGATCGGGTTCCCTGTGCTGCGCTGCACGGCTACCGGACGCCACTCGGGCCCGTGCAGGCGGAGCCGAGTCCGCCCGGCAGCCGGCCTGACGGAGGTCGAGGTGACGAAGCCATGGACGCGAACGTGGCGGATCTGCCGCGGAAGCGGTTGCCGCAGGAGCGTTTGCTGGAGCTGCTGTTCGGAGGCGAGGACCTGCCCGGCCTCCGGCTCCGCGTGACGCAGTGCGCGGCCCTCGCGGGCCTGGACGAGCCGCGCCTGGGCGACTTCGTCCTCGCCGTCCACGAGGTCGCCTGCAACGCCGTCGAGCACGGCGGCGGCCGGGGCCGCCTGCTGCTGCACCACCACGACGGTGCCCTGCGCTGCCGGGTGACGGACGACGGACCGGGCTTCACCGAGGAGGTCATCCCGCCCGACCCGCCGGGCATCCTCAGCGGCGAGGGCGGCCGAGGCCTCTGGCTCACCCGCCAGCTGACGGACCGCCTGGAGATCGCCGCAGGCGCGGTGGGCGCCGTCGTCACCCTGGTGATCGCCCTGCGCTGACGTGGGGGCGGCCCGGTGCCCGGTATGCCGGGCACCGGCGGGTGGGGCCGTTTGCTGCCGGGTCACTGCCCGGCGAGTGGAATCAGGTCCGTGAGGGAGTCGATCCGGTGGTCGGCCGCCTCGATGACCGTGGGGTCGTCGGCCCAGAGGCAGCCCCACGGGCCGCGCCGCACATGGGCCGTCCGCAGCCCGGCTGCCTGCGCGGGGAGGATGTCGTTCTGCGGATGGTCGCCTACGTAGAGGATCTCGTCGGCGGGCACGTCGGCCTGGGCGACGAGCCGCTCGAAGAACGCCGGCGACGGCTTGGCTACGCCCCACTCGCCGGACGTGGCAATCAGGTCGGCGGGTAGGTCGAGCGCGCGGAGCAACGCGCCTGCCTTCACGGTCTGGTTCCCGGCGATGATGACGCGGGCTCCGGCCTCCCGGAGCGCGGACAGCGCCGGTCTGACGTCTTCGTACACGTCCGTCTCGTCGAGGTGCTCGCCGCGGCCGGCCTCCTCGCGGGCCTGGTAGGCGGCGCTCGGGTCGATGCCGGGTTGGATCAGCCGCAGCGCCTCGGCGTTGTCCTGTCCGCGGGCGACGACCGCGCCGACGAGCGCCGACACGGTGTGGCGGGGAACGTGCAGCCAGTCGGCCCACGACGCCCAGTAGCGGTCATCCCGTACGAGAGTCTCGCCCACATCGAATGCGAAGGTGCGGATCATCCCGGGACCCTACCGACACGCGTTTCCCCTGCCGCCGGGAACGACGAAAGCGCCCCTGCCCGGCCGTGAGGCCAGAGGCCGACCGCGCGTACTGACCTGCTAGCCCTCCACAGCGCTGACCCGAGCCCACAGGATTGGCTCCGAGCCCGCGGTCGTAGGCAGTCAAAAGCTCTTGGCCCATGTCCGATGCGCTTCCGCACGGATGAGAGCCTCACCGGCGTTTGTGCAGGTGAGGAAGGATCTGCGCCCCCGGCAGGACTCGAACCTGCGGCCAAGTGCTTAGAAGGCACCTGCTCTATCCACTGAGCTACGGGGGCCGGGTGGTGGCCGCGGCGACCGGGACAAGGATAGGGCTCAGCGAGACCGGCCCCGGTGGCTTCACCTCCGTGACACCTTGTGGAGGTTCCGTGAAGCGATCCTGATAATCGCAGGCAGGCGCGGATCATGCACCGATTTTTGCGCCTCGGGCGTCGGCTGTTGTGCACTCGTTATGCCTGAGGCTCAGTTGTCGCAAGGGTGCCGGGTTGCTCCGCTCGGCGCGCAGAGACCGCCATACGCTTCAAAAGAGCTCTAAAATTGGGCATTCTTCGCATGTGGCGACCTTGGACGTACGGCCCCAACTGCTCGATGCACTGTCCGCACTGCGCGACCGCGTCGCCTCCGCGCGGTTTCCGCTGGCGCTGCCGGGGGCGGACCGTGCGCGCCGCAACCGCTCCGAACTCCTCGCGCAGCTCGACGACTATCTCGTCCCCCGGCTCCGTTCACCGGACGCTCCACTCCTCGCCGTGATCGGCGGCTCCACCGGTTCCGGAAAGTCCACGCTGGTCAATTCGCTCGCCGGCCGCCAGGTCAGCGCCGCGGGCGTGCTGCGCCCCACTACGCGTACGCCGGTCCTCGTCTGCCACCCCGACGACCACCACTGGTTCTCCGGCCACCGGGTGCTGCCGGACCTCACCCGGGTCTGGATGCCGTGGCAGCACGACGCGCACTACCGGATCGGCCGGCGGTTCACCGGTGCCGCGTACGACCCGTTGGACTACGAGGACGACGAGCGGGACGACGAGCCGCCCACGCTGCGCGTCGAGACCGTCGACAGCCTCACGCCCGGCCTCGCCCTCCTCGACGCCCCCGACATCGACTCCCTGGTCTCCCGCAACCGCGACCTCGCCGCCCAGCTGATCTGCGCCGCCGACATCTGGGTCCTGGTCACCACCGCCACCCGCTACGCCGACGCCGTCCCCTGGCATCTGCTGCGCACGGCCAAGGAGTACAACGCCACCCTGGTCACCGTCCTCGACCGGGTGCCGCACCAGGTCGTGCTCGACGTCTCCCGGCAGTACGGGGCGCTGCTGGACAAGGCCGGGTTCCGGCATGTGCCCCGGTTCACCATCCCCGAACTCCCCGAGTCCACCGGCGCGGGCAGCGGTCTGCTGCCCGCCAGCGCGGTCGCCGGACTGCGCGACTGGCTCGTCCACCACGCGCAGGATCCCGCGGCCCGCACCGACGCCGTCGCCCGGACGGCGAGCGGGGCGCTCGCCTCGCTGAACTCCCGGATGCCCGCACTGGCCGCCGCCGCCGCGGCCCAGCACGCCGCCACGCTCCGGCTGGCGAACTGTGTCGAGCACGCCTACACCGCCGCCGCCCACCGGGTCCGTGAGGAGATCGCCTCCGGCGGGGTGCTCGCGGGCAACGCCCTGACCCGGTGGCGCGGCTATCCGCACGACAGCGGGTCCGGGGAGTTCCTCGACGCGCTGGTCGACAGCCTGACCGCGCTGCTGTGCTGCGCGGTCGCGGACGCCGACGAGCGCACCGAGGCCGACTGGCGCCTGGACCGAGCCGCCTCGGCCGCGTACGTGCCCGGCAGCGTGCCGGGGGCGGCCTGCGCCGTGGACCGGGTCGGGATCGCCGTACGCCGGTGGCGCCGCTGCGTCGAGGAACTGGCGGACGACGCGGTGATCGGCCGCGACCGGTCGTCCGGCGCGGACGCCGACCGCCTAGCCGCCCAGCTGGCCGCGGTCCTGCTCGGCGGGCCCAAGGGGCGGACGGCGGGCGAGGCGCTCGCCGAGACGCTGGGCGCCCAGGCGGCCGTACGCCTCCGGGACCGCGGGGCGCAACTGCTCACCGAGTGCCTGGAGCGGGTGCTGAGAGGCGAACGCGACCGGCGCCTCGCCCCGCTGGACGGCCTCGGCGTCACCCCGGAGCTCCAGGCCGAGCTGATTTCCGCGCTGTCCGTACTGCAGAAGGAGAGGTGACCGGCGGTGACATCGGCCGACACACACCGGCCCGGCGAGTCCGGACACGCCGAGGACGGGCCCGGGGGCCGGCCCGCCGGCCGGCCCGGTGACGGGGTCACTGCGCGAACCGGTGACGGAGTCACGGCGCGAACACGTGACGGGGACGGCGGCGGAGCCACTCAGGGAGCCGCCGGTTCCGGGTGGCCGGAGCACTGGCTGGACGAGTTCGCGCGGACGGGGGAGGTGTCCCGTGGCCCGGACGGGCCGGGCAGGGCAGGCCCGGGACGGCCGCCGGGCGGTCCGCATCCGGCGCGGGCGGGCACGGCCGGGCGGCCGGGCGGTGCGGCCCGGGCGGACGCGGGACGGGCGGACGCGGTGCGGCGGGACCCGCTGCGAGGGGACGCCGTACCGGGGGACGCCGCGGCGCGGACCGATCGGGAAGCGTCCGGGGCGGGCCCGTCCGGGGCAGGGATGTCCGAGGCAGGGACGTCCGGTGCGGTGCGCGACGGTGCGGTGCGGGACGGCGCGGTGGCCGGGAACGCGGGAGCCGAGGCATCCGCGGCGGTGCGGCGCGCTCCCGCGGCGCACACCGACGGCTCCGCACCCCAGACGTCCCACGACGCGGCCAGTCGCCAGGTCGAGGGCAGTCCCCGGGGCGCGGGTACTCCCCACGACGCGGCCAGTCCCCGGGACACGGGTACTCCCCACGAGACAGGCACCCTCCACGACACAGGCACCCCCCGGGTCTGGGACGACGGTCTGATCGCCCGGCGCGCCACCGGGAGCGGCGGCGCGCCCGACAGCGGACGGGCCGCGGCGCACCGCCGTACCGCGGGAGACCGGTCCGAGGCCGTGCCGCCCCACACCGCGGACCGGCCCGGCACCCCCGGGCACAGCGCCGAGCCCTCCGCCCGGGCCGGCTCCGACGCGTCGCGCCGCCGGAGTTACAGCCGCGGGCTGCGCGTCCGGCTGGAGGCCATGCGCGAGCTCGTCGGGCTGTCACGCACCCGGCTGGACACCGAGACGCTCGCCGGCGCCGGGCGGGTCCTGGACGAGGCGGCGGCCCGGCACCGGCTCTCCCTCGACCACACCGTCATCGCCCTGGCGGGGGCTTCCGGAAGCGGAAAGTCCACCCTGTTCAACGCCCTCGCGGGAGCCCAGCTCTCGGAGGCCGGAGTGCGCCGTCCGACCACCTCGGCCCCGGTCGCCTGCACCTGGTCCGAGGGCGCGGACGGGCTGCTGGACCGGATCGGCGTCCTGCCCCGGCACCGCCGCCGGCCGCACCGGCTGCACGACGTGGCACTGCGCGGCCTCGTCCTCCTCGACCTGCCCGACCACGACTCGGCCGTCGCGGGGCGGCGGGAGCAGGTCGACCGGCTGCTCGGACTCGTGGACGCGGTGGTGTGGGTGGTGGATCCGGAGAAATACGCGGACGCCGTGCTGCACGAGCGCTACCTGCGTCCGCTGGCCGACTACGCCGAGGTGACCTACGTCGTGCTCAACCAGACCGACCGGCTGCCGGGCGACGCCACCGACCAGGTGCTGGACGACCTGCGGCGGCTGCTGGACGAGGACGGGCTCGCGCTGGGCGAGCACGGCGAGCCCGGCGCCACGGTGCTCTCCCTGTCGGCCCTCACCGGCGAGGGGGTGCCCGAACTCCGGCGCAGGCTGGGCCGGTTCTGCCAGGAGGGCAGGGCCGCGGAGCGGCGGCTGGCGGCCGACATGGACGGCGCGACGGAGCGGCTGCGCCCCGCCTGCCTGGCGGAGGGCCGGACCGGGCTGACCGAACACGCCCGCGCCTCCTTCGAGGACCGGCTGGCGGACGCCGTGGGCGCGGTGGCCGCGGGGCAGGCGGCCGAGCGGGAGTGGCTCCGGTACGCGGAACTGGCCTGCGGCGCGCCGTGGGTCCGGCTGCGCCGGCGGCCGGGCAAGGGCCCGTCGGCCCGTTCGGCCCGGGAGCCCCGCGGAACCGGAACGGCCCCGGCCGGGAGTGCGGCCCCGGCCGCCGCCGTTGTGGCCGCCACGGCGCCCCGTGCCGGGCGAACGGGTGCGACAGCGGAGCCGGGTGGTCAGGCAGGGCCGGGAATGGGGGAGCACCTGCCCGGCACCGCCCGGGCGATCGTCGAGCAGGCCGTACGGGCGGTGGTCGAGGACGCGTCGGCGGGCCTGCCGAACGCCTGGGCCCAGGCCGTGCGGGACGTCGCGGCCCGCGGTGCGGAGGAACTGCCCGAGGCGCTGGACGAGACCGTCGCTCTGCAGGCGGCCGACAGCGCGCGGCCGACGGGGCCGGGATGGTGGTCGGTGGCGTCCGCCCTGCAGGGGCTGCTGTTCGTGGTGCAGGTCATCGGCGCGCTCTGGCTGGCCTGGACGGTGGTCCGCGGGCCCGGTGACGCGTGGCTGCTGCCGGCGCTGCTGATGGCGTTCGGGGTCGCGGGCTGTCCCGTTCTGGCGTGGGGCTGCCGGGCGGCGGCGAGCGGCCCGGCGAGGCGCTACGGGCAGGAAACGGAATGGCGGCTGCGGAGCGCCGCGGCGGCGTGCGGCCGGGCCCGGGTGCTGGAGCCGGTCGCCGCGGAACTGCTGCGCTACCGGGAGGTGCGGGACCAGTACCTGGTCGCGGCCGGCGGCCCCAGCCACACCACGCTGCTGTAGGGGCCTGAGGGACTGAGGGGTCTGATCGGGGCGGCACTTCACTGGGCTGCCGGCGCGGGGCCCGCCTACGTGGGGCCTACCCGCGCCGGGGCCGACGTGGGCCTGCCCGCGCGGAGCCGACGTGGGGCCTGCCGGTGCGGGGCCTGCCGACGTGGGGCCTGCCGGCGCGGGCCTGCGGACGTGGGGCTTGCCGATGCGGGCCCTGTGGGGCGGAACGTCGTGCGGAGCCCGGTCGCCGGGGTGGTGAGAGGCGGCCGGGCAGGGCGCGGTGGCTCGTCAGGGTGGCCGAGTTCTCCACAACCGGTGGGTTGTCCACAGGGCTCAGCGGCCGTCGGCGTTCCGGTGCAGCATGAGGTCACAGCACGGCGCACACCGTGCCGGGGCCGTCCGGGCCATGTGCTCGGAGGTTCGGGAAGGTACGGGTGCGCCGGGACAGCCGCGCACGTTCGGAACGGCTGGAGAAGCCGGAGAAGTCCGGGACAGCCGGAGCGGTCCGGGGACAGCCGGGGAAGTCCGGGGCCCGCAAGGGAAGCCCAGGTAACGCAGGGGAAGTTCGGGGGAGGCAGCGCAGATGAGCGAGACCACGGTGACGGTGGTGGGCAACGCCGCGACTCAGGTGCAGTACCGGGAGACGGGGGAGGGCGTACCGGTGGCGCGGTTCCGGCTGGCGGTCACCGCCAGGCGCCGGGAACGGCACGGAGAGGGCTGGACCGACGGGCCCACCAGCTTCTACACGGTATGGGCCCGGCGGTCCTTGGCCACGAACATCGCGGCGTCGGTGTCCGTGGGCGAGCCGCTCCTCGTGCACGGCCGGTTGCGGGTGCGGGAAGAGGTCCGGGACGGCGAGCCACCGCGCTTTTCGGCGGATATCGACGCGATGGCCGTGGGGCATGACCTGGCGCGCGGCACCGCCGCGTTCCGGCGCGTGGCGCGGGCCAACCCGGCGCTGACGGCACCGAGTTCCGGCGGGCGGCCTCCCTGAGCGGGATCGATGCAGGCATTGACCCCCGGCGCGAAGCCTGTTCCTGGTGCGGCGCGGGGGCGGGAACCGGGACCGGGCCGGGGGCTCCGGTGCCCGCGCAGCGCCCCGCCGCCCGGTTCGCCGCTTCTGGTGCGCTCCGACCTCAATGGGTGCGTTGCTGTTCTGTCGCCCAAACGAGGTGGTTTGAGCTGGGTATTTGTCAGTCGCTCCAGGTCAGGCGTCAACTCAGCGATAACGATTCCGATTCGGATCGGTTGTCGACTGTGAATCATGGGGACCCTGTTGAGCTTTCTTCCTAAGATCCGTGCGTACTCACGGGGGCTCTTGAGATTTCATGCGGGGCGTCTCACCACGACTGCCTCGCCCGGAGGGAAGTCCATGATTTCTGTACGCAGGCGGGGCGCTGCCCGCTTGGCCGTCGCGGTGCTGGCCTCCGGCCTCGTCGCGGCGGGTGCGATAGCCGGTGCGGGTCCGGCTGTTGCCGATGACGCCGTTCCGAACCAGGGCGGGGCGACCGCCACGCTCGGTGGCCTGAAGACCGCCGACCAGGCGGTCATCCACCAGGAGGACGGCGAGGACCAGCAGGTCGGCGCCGGCCTGTTCGAGATGACCGTCGACGGCGGCGGCACGCTCCAGACGTACTGCATCGACATCCACAACCCGACGCAGCGTCAGGCGCAGTACCAGGAAGTGCCGTGGAGCGCCTCGTCGCTGCACGACAACGCCGACGCGGGCAAGATCCGCTGGATCCTGCAGAACTCCTACCCGCAGGTGAACGACCTGAGCAAGCTGGCTCAGGCCGCCGACACCGGGACCCTGACCGAGAAGACCGCCGCCGCGGGCACCCAGGTCGCGATCTGGCGCTACTCCGACCACGCCGAGGTCGACGCGGTGGACCCCGAGGCGGAGAAGCTCGCCGACTACCTCGAGAAGAACGCGAAGGACCTCGAGGAGCCCCGGGCCTCCCTGACGCTGGACCCGTCCGCCGTCTCCGGCAAGTCCGGTGACCGGCTGGGCCCGATCGGGGTCAACACCGACGCCGAGAAGGTCACCGTGACCCCGTCCCCGGCGGCCGCGGCCAGCGGTGTCAAGGTCGTCGGCAAGGACGGCCGGCCCGTCACCAGCGCCACGAACGGCAGCGAGCTGTTCTTCGACGTGCCCAGCGGCACCCCCGACGGCTCGACCTCGCTGACCGTCCAGGCCACCACCACGGTGCCGGTCGGCCGCGCGTTTTCCAGCCAGACCAAGAGCCAGACCCAGATCCTGGCCGGCTCCAGCGAGAGCACCGTCTCCGCGACCGCCACCGCCAACTGGGCGAAGAAGGGCGCGATCCCGGCCCTGTCCGCGGAGAAGAACTGCGCCAAGGGCGGTGTGGACATCACGGCCGCCAACCAGGGCGACGAGCCGTTCACCTTCGAGCTGGCGGGCGCGAAACACACCGTCGAGGCGGGCAAGTCCGAGACCGTCACGATCCCGGTGAAGGAGGACCAGGCGTACGACTTCACCATCAAGGGGCCGAACGGCTTCGAGAAGACCTTCTCCGGGGTCCTCGACTGCAAGACCGCCGGACCCACCCCCGGTGACGACACCGACAAGCCCTCCTCGGAGCCCAGCCCGGCCACGGCCGGCGGCACCACGGGCGGCTCCACCGGTGGCGGCGACCTCGCCGAGACCGGCAGCAGCGACGCCACCCCGATGATCGCCGGCATCGCGATCGCGCTCGTCGCCGTCGGCGGCGGCACCGTCTTCTTCCTCCGCAAGAAGAAGACCTCCGGCGCCGCGGAGTAGCCCACGGTGACGTGTCGATCATGACCCCTCCGGGTCGCGGTGGCCCCGGTGCGCCCAGGCGTACCGGGGCCTCCGCACGTCAAGGCCCCTCGCGGACAGAGGCGGAGCTCCGGCGCGCGTAGCCGCACGAACACCACGCGCGACGCCGGACCTGCACCCCGACCGGCACCCCGACCGGCACCGGACCGGCACCCTGACCGGCACCGGACCGGCCGGGGCGGAGGCAGGCACCACCTGCGGTCGGACGCGTAGGAGGCAGAGGAGAGACAGGGGAAGGGAAAGCGGCGGAGGTCGGGGCGTGCCCTGGGCTACTCGTTTCCGTCACGTGCCGGGCGTACGGCAAGATGGAATGCATCTGCCCACCCATCGATCGCCGGACGGTTTCTCTTGGCTGAGTTCATCTACACCATGCGCAAGGCGCGTAAGGCGCACGGCGACAAGGTGATCCTCGACGATGTGACGACGAGCTTCTACCCCGGAGCCAAGATCGGTGTCGTCGGTCCGAACGGCGCCGGCAAGTCGACCATCCTGAAGATCATGGCGGGGCTGGAGCAGCCGTCGAACGGTGACGCCTTCCTCACGCCCGGTTACACCGTCGGCATCCTCCTCCAGGAGCCGCCGCTCGACGAGTCCAAGACCGTGCTGGAGAACGTCCAGGACGGCGCGGCCGACACGATGGTCAAGCTCAAGCGGTTCAACGAGATCGCCGAGCAGATGGCCACCGACTACTCGGACGCCCTGCTCGAGGAGATGGGCAAGCTCCAGGAGGCGCTCGACCACAGCAACGCCTGGGACCTCGACGCCCAGCTCGAGCAGGCCATGGACGCCCTCGGCTGCCCGCCCGGCGACTGGCCCGTCACCAACCTCTCCGGTGGTGAGAAGCGCCGCGTCGCGCTCTGCAAGCTGCTGCTCGAGGCCCCCGACCTGCTCCTCCTCGACGAGCCCACCAACCACCTGGACGCCGAGTCCGTCCAGTGGCTGGAGCAGCACCTGGAGAAGTACGCCGGCACCGTCGTCGCCGTCACCCACGACCGGTACTTCCTCGACAACGTCGCCCAGTGGATCTGCGAGGTCGACCGCGGTCGCCTCTACCCGTACGAGGGCAACTACTCCAAGTACCTGGAGACCAAGCAGACCCGTCTCAAGGTCGAGGGGCAGAAGGACGCCAAGCGCGCCAAGCGCCTCAAGGACGAGCTGGACTGGGTCCGCTCCAACGCCAAGGGCCGGCAGGCCAAGTCCAAGGCCCGTCTGACCCGCTACGAGGAGATGGCCGCCGAGGCGGAGAAGACCCGGAAGCTGGACTTCGAGGAGATCCAGATCCCGCCGGGCCCGCGCCTGGGCAACATCGTCGTCGAGGTGGAGAACCTCTCCAAGGCGTTCGGCGAGAAGGTCCTCATCGACGACCTCTCCTTCACCCTGCCGCGCAACGGCATCGTCGGCGTGATCGGCCCCAACGGCGCCGGCAAGACGACGCTGTTCAAGATGATCCAGGGCCTGGAGACCCCCGACTCGGGCAAGATCAAGGTCGGCGAGACCGTCAAGATCTCCTACGTCGACCAGTCCCGCGCCAACATCGACGCCAAGAAGACGCTGTGGGCGGTCGTCTCCGACGAGCTGGACTACATCAACGTCGGCCAGGTCGAGATGCCGTCCCGGGCGTACGTCTCCGCGTTCGGCTTCAAGGGCCCGGACCAGCAGAAGCCGGCCGGTGTGCTCTCCGGTGGCGAGCGCAACCGCCTCAACCTCGCGCTCACCCTCAAGCAGGGCGGCAACCTGCTCCTCCTCGACGAGCCGACCAACGACCTCGACGTCGAGACCCTGTCCTCGCTGGAGAACGCGCTGCTGGACTTCCCCGGCTGCGCCGTGGTGGTCTCCCACGACCGCTGGTTCCTGGACCGCGTCGCGACCCACATCCTCGCCTACGAGGGCGAGTCCAAGTGGTTCTGGTTCGAGGGCAACTTCGAGTCGTACGAGAAGAACAAGGTCGAGCGGCTCGGCGCGGACGCGGCCCGCCCGCACCGTGCCACGTACAAGAAGCTGACCCGGGGCTGAGCGTGCGGCACACCTATTCCTGCCCGCTGCGCTGGTCGGACATGGATGCGTTCGGTCATGTCAACAACGCGGTCTTCCTCCGCTATCTGGAGGAGGCCCGGATCGACTTCATGCACCAGCTGGCGACCGCGGACGGCAAGGGCTCCTTCACCGGGGGCTCGGTCGTCGCCCGGCACGAGATCGACTACCTGCGCCCCCTGGTGCACCGGCACGAGCCGGTCACCGTGGAGACCTGGGTGACGAAGATCGGTGCCGCATCGATGACCGTCTCCTACGAGGTGAAGGACGCCGAGCAGGTGTATGTGCGGGCGTCGACGACCGTCGTGCCGTTCGACTTCGCCGCGGGCCGTCCGCGGCGGATCACCGCCGAGGAACGCGCCGTCCTCGAGCGGTACCTGATCGATGCCGCTGAGGAGGCCGTCGCCGCATGACGGCGCTGCGTCTCGCCGACGCCGGGGAGGCGGCGGATCTCGCCGCCTTCCTGGCCCGGCTGATCCACTACGACCGCCGGGCGGCGGTCCGTCTCCAGGCGGAGCCGGGAGCGGCCGCCCCGGAGTCCGGAGGAGTGCTGGCCGTCTTCGGCCGTCCCGCCTCCTTCGAGGTACTGGCCATCCGCACCGCCCGGCTGGCCGCGTCCCCGGTCCCGCACGGCGCGACCGGGGCCCCGGAGACCGTTGCGGCCTTGGACGCGACCGTCTCGGCGGGCATGCTCGCCGACGCCCTCGACACCGCGACCGGCGGTGGGGAGCGCACCACGGGCGAACTGACGGTCCCGGTGCCCGAGCCCGTCACCGGCCCCCCGTGGGCCGGTGTGCTGCCGCCGCGGGGCGGCTGGCGGCGCGTCGAGGGCTTCCCCGGGGCGGACGAGGTCCGGGCGGCCGTCGCGGCGGCCGTCAGGGAGTTCCGCACCCGGATCGAGGCGCTTCCGGAGGACGGCCGGACCCGTACGGAGTTCGACCGGATCGGCGGCGAGATCTGGTCGCGCACCTTGGGGGACACCCGCCTCCCGCTGCGCGCGGTGCACGCCGCCCAGTCGCTCGGCTTCCTCCGCCCGGCACAGGCGCGGGTACCCGCCACCGGGGTACGGCCGTCCGGCGCTGCTGCGACGGGTGCTTCCGCGTCCGGCGCTGCCACCATCGGTGCCTCCACCATCGGGGCTTCCACAACCGGTGTTCCCGCGAACGGGGTCTCCGCGGCCGACGGACCGGGGACCGCGCGGCACGGCCACGGCACGGCCACGGCTCTCGCTCCGGAACCGGCGGTGCCGGAACGGCTCGCCCTGTTCGCCGCGGGCAGCTGGCTGCGGCTGAGCACCCCGTACGGCTCGGTGGCCGTACGCCGGACGGACCTTCCGGGCCTGTCCGGCCTGAGCGTCACCCCGCGCTGACCGGCCGCCCGGGGTGCCCGACCGGCTCCCCGGGCCGACCGTTCGCTGGGGGCCTTACCGGCTGACGGCGTCACTCCGCTCGTCGTCTCCGGGGGTGACCGGCAGCCGGCGCGGGCCGCGTACCAACAGCCCCGGGCGGTAGGGCAGTTCGCCGGGGTCGGCCGCGAGGCGCAGTCCCGGTAGGGCGTCGAAGAGGAGCGGGAGCGCCACCGCCGCCTCCAGCCGCGCCAGCCGCGACCCGACGCAGAAGTGCGGGCCGTGCCCGAAGGCGGCGTGCGCCGCGGCCCGTGTCCCGGTGCGGCGACCGGCGGGGCCCGGGTTCGAGCCGGCGTCGGCCGGACACGCCGGGCCGACCGCGCTCTCCGGATTCACCGGGCCTTCCGGACCCACCCCGTCCGGGCCTTGGACCGGGCCCACCGCGCTCGCCCCGTCGCCCGAGCTCCCTGGGCCGACCGCGCCCACCGGGCCCGTCGCACCGTCCGCATAGCGGTCCGGCCGGAAGGCGTCCGGGGCAGGGAAGACCGCCGGGTCGCGGTTGGCGGCGGCGAGCACCGCCAGGACCGAGGAACCCGCCGGTATGACGACCCCGTCGCCGAGATCCACCTGCTCCGTCGTGCGTCGCCACGTCGTGCCCTCCAGCGGGCTGGCGTGCCGCAGCGCCTCCTCCACGACCGCGGGCCAGCGGCCCGGGTCCCCCTGCGCCGCCGCGAGCTCCTCCGGGTGGGTGAGCAGCAGCAACGATGCGGAGGCCAGGAGATTCATGGTCGTCTCGTAGCCCGCGAAGAGCAGCAGGAAGGCCATGGCGAGCAGCTCGCCGTCGTCGAGCCCGCCCTCCGACGAGTCGTGCACCAGCGCGCTGAACAGGTCCTCGCCCGGCGCTCGCCGCTTCTCCGCGATGAGCGAGGTGAAGTAGCCGTGCAGCCGGGTCCAGGCCTCGTCGACCTCGCCCTGAGCCAGGGCGTCCGCCGGGGAGCCCACCCGGTAGGTCCACTCCCGCAGATCGGCGCGGTCGGCCTCCGGCACGCCCAGGACCTCGCCGATCACCAGGACCGGAAGCGGGAAGGCGAAGACGTCGACCAGGTCCGCGGACCCGTCCCGCTCCAGCCGGTCGACCAGCTCGCCGACGAGCCCGGCCGTCAGCTCCTCGATCCGCGGCCGCAGCGCGTCGACCCGGCGCGGGGTGAAGGCGGCGGCGGTCAGCCGGCGCAGCCGGGTGTGGTCGGGGGCGTCGGAGTTGAGCATGTGGCGCGCGAGGCAGGCGCGGGCGCGCTGGGCGGGGGAGTCGGGCTTGGGCCGGCCCGCGCCCTGCGGCGGCACATTGGAGAACCGGGGGTCGGAGAGCACCGCCCGCGTCTGCTCGTAGCCGGTGACCAGCCAGGCGCTGGAGCCGTTGGCCAGCTCGACGCGCGCCGCGGGCCCCCGGGTGCGCAGGGCCGCGTAGTACGGGAAGGGGTCGCGGGCGAAGGCGCCTTCCGCCGGGTCGAGCACACCCGGGTCGACCACGGCCGGATCCGGTACCGCCGGGTCCGCCACCGCCGCACCGGAGGCCGGTTCCCGCACGGCGTCCCTCGGGCCGGGCAGCGGCGCCCGTCCGGTGTCCGTGGTTCCCGGGTGTGCGGCGGTTCCGGGGTGTGCGGCGCCGGGCCCGGCCGGGGACCGGAGTTCCTGGTCGGTCGGTCTCATTCGGCGCTGTTGACCATGGAAGCGGCCGCGTAGGTGAGGTACTTCCACAGCTCGGCCTCGTGCTCCGGCGCCAGCTCCAGCTCGTCGACCGCCACGCGCATATGACGCAGCCAGGCGTCGTGCGCGGCCTGGTTCACCGTGAACGGAGCGTGCCGCATCCGCAGCCGCGGGTGTCCGCGGTTGTCGCTGTAGGTGCGCGGACCGCCCCAGTACTGGATGAGGAAGAGGGCGAGCCGTTCCTCGGCCGGTCCCAGGTCCTCCTCCGGGTACATCGGCCGCAGCAGCGGGTCTTCGGCGACTCCCTCATAGAAGCGGTGCACCAGCCGTCGGAAGGTCGGCTCACCACCGACCTGCTCGTAGAAGGTCTGCTCCTGCAGCGTGCCGCGCGGAATCTCATTCACGCTCCCCATGGTCTCAGACGGCCCAGCCGAGGACCGGCGGCGTAGGACCGGCAGGACAACTGGCGCAAAAGCCGCGACGGGCCTACGGTGTCGCGTCGCCGGGCCGTGCGCAGCACAGTGGAGGCATGGGCAGGCAGGGCGGCAGGGGCGACGCGGCCGGGGACGGCGCCCGCACGGAGGCCGCCGCGGCCGCCGCCCGGGCGGCGCTCGTCCGCGTGATCGTCGCGGACGGCGGGCTCACCGACCCGGCCTGGCGGGCGGCGTTCGTCGGGGTGCCGCGCCATCTCTTCGTGCCGTACTACTACGTGGCCGTCGAGGACGGCTTCGAGCAGGTCGGCCGCGACCATCCGGATCCCCGCGTCCGGGCCCGCTGGCTGTCCGGCGCCTACGCCGACACCCCGCTCGCCACGCGGGTCCGGGACGGCCGGCTCATCTCCTCCAGCAGCCAGCCGTCGCTGATGGCGCGGATGCTGGAGGTCCTCGGGGTGCACGACGGCGACCGGGTCCTGGAGATCGGCGCGGGCACCGGTTACAACGCCGGGCTGCTGTCCCACCGGCTCGGCGAGGAGCGGGTGACGACCGTGGACCTCGACCCGGAGATCGCCTCCTCCGCCCGCGACCACCTCGCCGCGGCCGGGCACCGTCCGGAGGTCGTCACCGGCGACGGGGCGGGCGGCTGGGCCGCGGGCGCCCCCTACGACCGGATCCTCGCCACCTGCTCCCTGGCCGCCGTGCCGCCCGCCTGGATCGCCCAGTGCCGTCCGGGCGGGCTCGTCCTGGCCCCGCTGGCGACCGGCCTGATCGCGCTGCGGGTCCGGGACGCCCGGCACGCGGAGGGCCGCTTTCTGCACACCTCCGCCTACTTCGTGCCGCTCCGGGGCGGGCCGGAGCCGCAGCCGGTGGACACCCGCTCCCTTCCGCCGGGGGTTCTCGACGAGGAGCCGTTCCCCTTCCTGCTCGCGCTGACCGCCGGCCGGCAGGCGCCGGAGTCGGTGTACGAGCTCTGGGAGGACGCGCACCGGCCGGGGCGCGAGCGGTTCGGGGTCACGGTCCGCGGGGACCGCCAGTGGGCCTGGCTGGACCGCCCGGACGGCCCGCACGCCTGGCCGCTGGGCGACGGCGCGGCGGTCGGGACGGCCGGCCCGGGGGGACACTGACCGGGACGCGGAACGCGGGATGAGGGACCGGGACCGGCCGCGGAAGGCAGGCGCCCGGCGCCGGTGAACGCCGGAACCGTGGCCACGGCACGGCGCGACATCGCACGGCATGACACGACGTGACACGGCCCCGGTCCCCGGCTCCTCACCTGCTCAGGAGCCGCGAACCGGGGCCGGAGAACACCCGTCCCGCCGGGAACACCGGGAACGCCGAGAACATCTGGAACGCCGGGAACGCCGGGCCGGTATCCGCTCGCTCGGCTGCCGGTCCCGTCAGCCGCGGCGGACGGTGATCGTGGTCCAGGCGCCCACGTGCACCCGGTCCCCGTCCTGCAGCGGAACCGGGATGAACGGCTGGATCGACTCCTCGCCGCCATTGATCGTCGTGCCGTTGGTGGAGTCCTGGTCGACGACCGCCCAGTTCCCGTCCGGCTGCTGCACCAGCAGCGCGTGCTGGTGCGAGACGCCGGGGTCCTCCGGCGGGCGGGACAGGTCGATGTCGGGCGACTCGCCGGTGCTGTTGCGGCGGCGGCCGATGGTGACCTGGCCGGCGGAGAGTTCGAGCTGCTGCTCCGGGGAGTACGCCGGGAGGTTGAGGCCCGACGCCTCGGGGCCGCTGCGCCGCATCATCGCCATGAAGTACTCACGGTCCGGAGCGACGACCGCGACCCAGGTCCCGGACGGCTCCGGGTGCGCGGGAGGGGCCGGCGGGCCGGCGGGAGCGCCCTGCGGAGGGTAGGGCTGCTGCCCCGCGGGGCCGAAGTCCGGGGCCTGCGGCTGTCCGAAGTCCGGGGCGTGCGACTGCCCGCCCAGCTGTCCGAAGTCCGGAGCCTGCGGCTGCCCGCCCTGCTGTCCGAAGTCCGGTGCCTGCGGCTGCCCGCCCTGCTGTCCGAAGTCCGGTGCCTGCGGCTGCCCGCCCTGCTGTCCGAAGTCCGGTGCCTGCGGCGGGCCCTGGGGCTGCGCCGGCGGGGGCAGCGTCCAGTCGTCGTTCGACCCGAAGCCGGGCTGCGGCGCCTGGTACGGGGCCTGCTGCGGCGCGCCGTGCGGCGCCTGCTGCTGCGGCTCGGGGGAGAGCGGCTCGGCCGGCCGGTTCATCTGGGAGGGCCGCGACGCCTGGTAGTCGAACCCCTGCGGCGGCCCCTGGAGGCCCTGGGACTGCTGCGGCGACTGCCCGAACCCGTGCGACTGCTGCGGTCCGCCCGGCTGCTGCTGGTGCGACTGCTGCGGCTGATGCGACGGCGGCGGGAACGCGGTGGGGGAGTGCGTCAGGAAGTTGTAGCGGCACTCCTCGCAGAACGGCGCCTGCGCCTCGCGCGGCGTACGGCACTGCGGGCAGAGCTCGGCCTGCGCGGTGGCGTGCGGGTCGTACATCCCCGGGGGCCGGTTGGGGTGGCCGCCCGGATTCGGGTAGCCGTAACCGCCGGAGCCGCCCATCGGCGCCCCCGGACCGGTGGCCCCGGCCGCCGGGCTGGGGTATCCGTAGCCGCCCGGACCGCCGCCCATCGGGGCATTCGGACCATGGGCGCCGGGCATCGGCGGGGGCGGGGGAGGTGGTGGGACGGCTCCGGCCGGAGCCCCGGCACCGGCCATGCGGTGTCCGCAGACCTCGCACCAGTCGTCGGAACCCGACTGGTGTCCGTTCGGGCAAGTCGGCATGTCGGTGCCTCCCCCTTTCACCTCGGCCCCTCCGGACCGCTTTTGGTCACTTCTTGACGCGAACCGTCTTGGTGGAGCGCGTCTCGAGAGTCATCTCGTCGGCTTCCGCGACCTTCGCTTTCAGTCGCACAGTACCTGTCGCCGCATCGACGACGTCCACCACCTTCGCCAGGAGTTTCGCCGTACCGTCATTTCCCGACACACTCGCCAGTTGTACGGCCCGGCCCAGCTTCGCCGTCGCTTCGGCGACATGGCCCGACTTGCGGGCATCCAGTCCCTGTTGGATGACCTGTGACAGTTCCGCCTGCCCTGTGTAGTGCGCGACCTGCGGATCGATGGAGGTCGAGGCGGCCAGGTCGTCGGTCCACACCGCCCGGACGAGGCCCTGCGCCAGGGCTTCGGGCACCCCGCCGTCCGGCCGCGGGAGGACCAGCGAGGCCCGCGCCGCCAGCATCTCCCGGCCCACCTCCGCCGCCGGGACCCGGACGCACAGGTGGTAGTCCCGGGACTCCGCGCCCCAGGACCCCGTCGGATAGTCGCCGGCCCGGGGCCCGGCCGCAGTCCGCCGGCCGGTCAGGTCCTCCACCGTCGGCGCCACCTGCTTCACGAAGACGATCTCCGCGTCCACCGGGGTCCACACCCGCAGCGCGACATCGGCGACCGCCTTGCCCATCGCGTCCTCCATCATCCGCGTGAAGTCCGCGGCCAGCCCGGCCGGATCGGCCACGATGTCGGCGCTGCCGAGCAGGGCCGAGGCGATCCCGGTGACCTCCTTGACCTCCCAGTCCGTGCCCACGCCCCGCGCGTCACAGGTGAACCGGCCCGCGCAGGCGTCGAGGGCGGCGCGGAGCTCCTCCGGCGACTCGTGCTCGTTGCGTCCGTCGGTCAGCAGGATGCCGTGGCGCAGGGAGACGTCCGCCGCGTCGAGCAGCCGGTCGGCGAGCCGCAGCCAGCTGCCGATGGCGGTGCCGCCGTCCGCCCGCAGGCCGTTCAGCGCCCGCTTGGCCTGCTTCCGGGTGTCCGGCCCGGCCGTGGCCAGACCGCCCGCCGCGGGAAACACCGGACGGGCCGTGTGGGTACCGGCGATCACCGCGAAGCGGACACCGTCGCGCAGGGCGTCGATCGCGGCCGCCGTCGCCTCCCGGGCGCCGCGCAGCTTCCCCGGCGCATGCCCCATGGAGCCGGAGCAGTCCACCATGACGACCACCGCCGCGTCCGGTCCCGCGCCCTGCGGCGGCGCTCCCGCGGACGCTCCGCCGTCGCCGGCCGAGGTCACGGTGACGACGGCGTGCACCTCGCGCCCGCCCTCGGGGAGGTGTTCGTTCTGGTACACCTCGACGGAGAACCGCGGCCCGCTGTGCTGGGGGAAGTCGGCCATCTGATCCGCTCCTCGACACTCCGTCCGGACCTGGGCAGAAGGGGCGGGCGCGGTCCGGACGGGCGCTGCCCCCGTGCGGGCCCGCCGGCCGGTCCGGCCGGCGGGCCCTCGACGGTACTGATGCTCTCCGGGGCCGTTCGGTTGTTCAGCGGCGGCTTTTCGGGCCGGTGCCGCCGGTGCCGCTCAGGCCGACACCGCTCAGGCCGGC
The DNA here is from genome assembly GCF_040296705.1 of Streptomyces sp. NPDC002055. NCBI lineage: Bacteria > Bacillati > Actinomycetota > Actinomycetes > Kitasatosporales > Streptomycetaceae > Streptomyces > Streptomyces sp. NPDC002055. The sequence goes on along the minus strand of NZ_JBEOXS010000024.1, from coordinate 10,222 downwards.
GGCGCTCCTGGTGCGAGGACCTCTCAGGCCGTTCCCGCTTCCGTGCCGGGGAGCGGGAACGGCACCACCGCCACCGTGACGTTGTCGTGCCCCCCGCCGTCGAGCGCGTAACCGACCAGCGTCCGGGCGCCGTGCAGTGGCCGGGACCGGGCGTCCGTCGGCACGGCCAGGGCCATGTCCGCGGCGCCCTCGGCGTAGTTCCACAGCCCGTCGGTGCAGACCACCACGACACCGGGCCGGTCCGGCTTGAACGAGGCGGTGTGCGGGTCGAGTTCGTACGCGTCCGCGCCGAGCCAGCCGGTGATGGCGTGCGCGCGGGCGTCGGCGTACGCCTCCGCCTCCGACATCAGGCCCGTGGCCACCATCTGCGCGGCCCACGAGTCGTCCTCGGTCAGCCGCGCGGGCGGGGCCGTCCGGTCCTCGGGGACCCAGTAGGCCCGGCTGTCGCCGATCCAGCCGACCGTGAGGATGCCCGCGGCGACGACCGCGCTCACGATGGTGCAGGCGGGGGCGTTCCGGTTCCGGTGCGACTCCCGCTCGTCCTCCGCCCCGCTCTGCGCCAGGGAGTTGACGGCCTGCGCGGCGGCGAGGATCGCCTCGTGCATGGCCTGCTGCGGGTGGGTGCCGCGGGGCAGCGCGGCGAGCAGCGAGGCGCTCGCCGCCTCCGAGGCCGCCTGGGAGGCCTCGTCCGGCCGGGTGGCCGAGGAGACCCCGTCGCAGACGACCGCCACGACGGCCGGAGCGCCGTCCGGCAGCGCGGCGGAGGAGAGTGCGAACGCGTCCTCGTTGCGGTGGTGGCGCAGCCCGCGGTCGCTGACCGCCGCCACGCCGTCCAGCGCCTCCTCCAGGTGGTCCCGCTCGCGGGGCTGGGCGTGGCCGCAGTTCTCGCAGTAGCCGTCCCGGTCGATCACCCCCATGCGGCAGGCGACGCACGTCCGGCCCTTGCCCTCCGGTCCGCCGGGGGCGTCGGTCGCCGTCCGCGCGGACTCGGCCGTTCCGTAGGCCGCCGCGGTCCGCGGATCCTCGGGAGCGGAAGCGGCCTCGGGGACGGAACCGCTCTCGGGGACGGAAGCGGCCTCCGGGACGGAACCGCTCTCCGGACCCGCCGCCGGAACGGAACCGGGCTGCGGGCCCGCACCGGCGTGCGGGCCGTCGGCGCCGGCCGGCTCGCCCGCCGGCCGGGCTCCCGGCTCCCGCGGGGGCTCCACGGTGGGGGCGGCCAGCGCGTAGTCGTCCGGCTCGGCGGCGAGTCCCGCCTGCGGGGCCCCGGCCGGGGCGGGCGCCTGGAGGGAGTAGTCCCCGCCCGCCGCCTCGGGAAGCGGAACCCCGCCCGCGGCCGTGTCCGGAGCCGCGGCCGGCCCCCGGCCGCCCGGTACGCCGTGAGCCGCGTCCGGACCGTGGCCCTGGTGACGCTGTGCCGGAGCCGGAGCCGGAGCCGGAGCCGGGGCCGGAGCCGGAGCCGGGGGCGCCGCGGGCGGTGCCGGTACGGGCTCCGGGGCCACGGCCGGCGGATACGGGGGCGGTGGCGGAACGGCCGCGCCCCCCGGTCCGGCTCCCGGCCGCGCCGAGGGCCCGTCACCGGCAGCGGGCCCGTCACCGGCAGTGGGCCCGTCATCGGCGGCGGGCCGGGCCGACGGCCGGGGGACGGTACCCTCCGCGGCCTCGGTCCGGGCCTGCCCGTTGCGGGCAGCCGTGGGCCGGCCCGTGTGCGGCGCCGCGGCCGACAGGTCGGCCCCGCACGCGCCGCAGAAGTTGTCCCCCGGCTCCAGCGGCTCTTCGCAGCTTGGGCAGGCGGACAGCTGGGGTGGCTGGGGCATTTGAGACATCGTTACACCCACGTCCTGGGGCGGAGACGGTTGGCCCGCTCCACCAGTTCGATCCTTTCCTCACCGCGCTGGGCCAGCCGCGCGAGGACCCGGTACGAGCGCTCCAGTCCGAAGCGCAGGCCCCGTTCGTCCAGGCTGCTGCCGAGCAGCGAGCCGTACTCTCCGGGGACGGCGCCCTCCGGGGGAGCGCCGTGTCTCCCGGAGAGTACCCAGTCCAGCGCGGCGCCCAGAACTTCGGTGGCCAGCCGCTCCCGGCGGACCGCGTCCAGACCGAAGTCCCGGAGCCGCTCCACCTGACCTGCGGCCGCGGTGAGATCGTCGAGCAGCGGCTCCCTGGCCGAGCGCTGCCGCAGCCGGGCGCGTATCGCCGCGACCCGGGCCGCCGTGTAGTGGATGGATGCCTCCGGAACCGACTCCAGGGACGCCACCGCTCCCGGCCGGTCCCCGGCGGCGAGCCGCACCCGGGCGAGCCCGAAGGCGGCGCTCACATAGCTGGGGTCGGTCACCCAGACGAGGTGGTAGTACTCGGCGGCGTTGTCCAACTGGCCCAGCACCTCGGCACAGACGCCCAGCGCCAGCTTGGGGGCGGGCTCGCCGGGGAACGCGTCGTAGACGGCGTCGAACGACAGGGCCGCCGACTCCTCGTCGCCGGTCACCAGGGACGCCACCCCGCGGTACCAGATCACCCGCCAGTCGTCGGGATGCCGGCTCTCCAGCTCCGCCAGCACCTCGGCCGTGGCGCCGAGGTCACCCATCTCCAGCCGGGCCCGCAGCTCCCTGAGCCGCAGCTCCACCGAGCCGGTGGGCGCGCCCCGGAGCGCGGCGAGCAGTTCGGCGGGCGCGGAGGCCAGCAGCCCCGCGAGGAACCCGGCGTTGGGGTCGGTGGGGTCGACCAGCGGCACCGGCAGGGCGAGCACGGCCGACCGGGTGTCCAGCGGTTCGAGCCCCGGGTGCTCACTGTCGCCGGCCAGGGCCGCGAAGGGGGCCGTCCCAGTTCCGGAGGAGAGCGTTCCGGGGTGGTGCGCAGCCGCCGCTCCCGGGAGAGCCGTTCCCGGCGCCGCGGACCCCGCGGCTCCGTGCCCGGCCGCACTGGCTGCACTGGCCGAACCGGCCGCACCGGAGGCGCCGTGCCCGGCCCCGCCGTTCGCCCCGGCCACCGCGTGCCCGCCTCCGTGTCCCGCCCCGTGCCCCGCCGCGGCGGGCACCGGCCGTTCGCTACCGGCCGCCTGCCGGGGGAGAGCCACGGCCGCGGCGGCCGGTCCGTCCGGACCCGCAGGCCCGCGTCGTGGCCGGGCGATGGAGCGCACCCGGGGCGAGCGGACGCCCAGCACCGACACCGCGCCGGACTGCTCCGCGAACAACCGGGTGTCCGTGACCCGCAGTTCCGGCCCGAACAGGGTGGAGAGCGCCGGCCGGGGCCGGCCCGTGCCGAGCGCCACGACCTCCCGCAGGACGCCGGTCAGCTGCTCGGCCATCTCCTCGGCGGAGCCGAACCGGCGCGCCGGATCGGGGTCCGTGGCCCGGACCAGGAACCGGTAGAAGGACTCGTAGCGGCGGAAGACCTCGATGTGGCCGGGGTCGGGCAGGCTGTCCACGAAGACGTTCGTGTAGCCCTGGAAGTCGAAGGTCAGCACCGCGAGGGTGCGTGCCACCGTGTAGAGGTCCGAGGCGACGGACGGGCCGGAGTCCGCGACCTCCGGCGCCTGGTAGCCGATCGTGCCGTAGATCGCGCTCTCGTGGTCGTCCATCCTGCGCACCGCGCCCATGTCGATGAGCTTGAGCCGGTCCTGCTGCTGAATGGCGTTGTCCACCTTGAAGTCGCAGTACAGCAGGTTGCGGCTGTGCAGGTGGCCGAGGGCGTCCAGCGCCTCCAGCCCGTAGGCGCAGGCCTGTTCCACGGGCAGCGGGTCGCGGCGGCCGTCCGGCCCCCGCCGCTCGTTGGCGATCTCCTTCAGCGACTTGCCGCCGACGTACTCCATGACGATGTAGCCGTCGAGGCTGCCGGTCCGCTGGTCGAGGTGTTCGACGAAGTTGTAGATCCGGACGATGGTGGAGTGCTCGATCTCGGCGAGGAAGCGCCGCTCGGAGACGGCCGCGGCGAGCGCGTCCTCGTCACCGGTGTCCAGCAGACCCTTGAGGACCACCCAGCGGTCGGAGACCGCCCGGTCGACGGCCAGGTAGATCCAGCCCAGCCCGCCGTGTGCGAGGCAGCCCGCCACTTCGTACTGGCCGTGCACCACGTCCCCGGCCCGCAGCTTGGGCACGAACGAGTACGGGTGGCCGCACTTGGTGCAGAACCCCTCAGTCCGGCCCGGCCGCTCCCCGCGCGCCCGGCCCACCGCGGCACCGCAGTCGCCCCGGCTGCAGAATCGCTTCCTCTCGGGAACCTCGGCGCGCTCCAGCACCGCGGTCCGCGGATCCGGACGGGGCACCTCCGGCACCGTGACCAGCCCCGCGCCCAGCTTGTTGCGCCCCGACGGGCCGGTGGCGGAGCGGGCGGAGCTGCGCACCGACACCGAGCGGACCGTCCGTGCGCCGGACAGCGCGCGCGACAGCCGCCCCGACACCGAACGCCGGGAGGACGAGGAGCGCGACGAGGCGCGGGAGGCACGCGAGGAGGACGACGAACTGCCCCGGTGCCCGCCCACGGCGCCGGTCGCCGGCGAGGCCACCGTGCCGTCCCCGGACACCACGGGAGCCAGCCCGCAGGTGTCGCAGTACAGCTCCCCGCCCCCGAAGTCCTCGTACGCGCCCGGGCAGCCCGGCCGCTGGCAGTTCTTCATCCGTCCCCCTCACGGTCCTCGGGACCGGCCTGTCTCGGCACGAGAACCTCCGCGGCGGCCCGTTGGTAACGCAGGACCGCCTGTTCGGCGGCGCGCAGATCGCACGGCGCACTCCACAGCATCCGCCGCGCCGCGTCGTACCGCTCGGTGAGCATCGGGTCCTCCGCCATGCCGTGCCGGGCCACCTTCGCCCGGTACGCGTCGAGCCGGCCGCGGAGTTCGGCCCGCACGGCCAGCGGCGCGGTCACCGCCGTCAGCGACTCCCGGGCGCGCATCAGCTCGTCCTCGGCCCGTACCTCCAGGGTGTCCAGCAGCGGGGAGAGCCGGTGCCACTGGGAGCGGCGCCGGTAGTCCGCCGCGGCCGCCAGCTGTTCGTGCAGCGCCGTCGCCGGGCCGCTCACCGCCGGCACCTCGGACGCGGCGATCTTCGCCAGGACCTCGCCGCGCGCCTCCCGCGCCTCGGTGAGCGTCCGGTCGGCCCGGGACAGCACATCGCGGAGCTGGAACAGCCGCTGTTCGGCGTCCTGCCGGACGGCCAGCACCGCCTCGATCTCGCGCCGCACCTCCTCCAGGGCCCGCGCCGCCCGGTCGTAGCGCCCGGTGTCCGGCCGGCCGCCGCCCGGCGCCGCACTGGCGGAGCGGGCCGGGACCCAGAACGCCAGCGGATCGGAGACCACTTCGCCGCGCAGCGCGGTCAGTTCCCGGGTGATCTCCTCCAGGTCGTCGCCCGACGGGTGTTCACCGGGGCGCACCCCGACGGAGTGCGCGAGGGAACGGGTGCGCCGGAGTTCGGCGGCGAGCAGATCGATCCGGGCGGGCAGCGCGGACCAGACGGCGTCGGCCGCCACCACCACGTCCAGGGCCCGGGCGTACCCGTCGTTCATCCGCCCGACCAGTTCCTCCAGGCTCAGCCGCTCGCCGGTCCGGGCGGGCGGCCCGGTGATGTCGGGCGACAGCCCGGCATCCGGCGTCCCCGCCGCGGCGGCGGCGTCCGGGAGCGTGACGGCGGGACCGCTCAGCAGCCCGGTCAGCTCGGCCAGGTCCTCCCGGGACGGCCAGCGCCGCCGGGAACGCACCTCACGGGCCTCCCGCAGCGCCGCGGTGTAGGCGTCGAAGGACGTCCAGAGCAGGGTGATGAGCGCTTCGGCGGCGGCCCAGCGGCTCCTGGTGGTGCCGGTCAGCCCGGCGCCCTCGAGGAGTCTGCGGCCCGCGTGGTCCTGCAACGCCAGCAGCGATGTCTCGATCGCCTCGTGCTCCGCGCCCAGCCGGGCCAGTGCACGGTCCGCGTCGTCCCGGTCCATGACCGGGTCTCCGGCGGCTCCCGGGCCCCCCATCGATCACCTCTCCTCTGCTCGCGGCCGCTGTGGGCGGGTGCGCACGGTCAGTCCTTCTTGTACGTGGGCTCGGGCGGGCCGTCGATGCCGTCCAGGTCGTCCTCGAGCCAGCGCTTGTACGCCTTCATCCAGCCGCTGTCGTCCCCGCCCTTGCGATACTTCTCCAGGACCTTGTTGACCCGGCGTACCAGGTCTTCGTCGCCGAGGTTCATCGCCACGCCGTACGGCTCCCGGGTGAACGGCTCACCGACCAGTTCGACGGACGGGTCCTGGGCCGCCTGACCGGCCGCGAGGGCGTTGTCGGTGATCACCGCGTCGGCCCGGCCGAGCTGCAGCCGTACCAGGCAGTCGAGTTGGTTGGGCACGGTGGTGACCTTCGCGCCGTGCGAGGTCCTCCGCAGCTCGGCCTCGCCCGTGGAACCGGCCGCGGTGCACACCCGGCGGCCGCGCAGGGTGCCGTTGAACGCGGTGACCGGCGAGCCCTTCGGCACCAGCACCTGCTGTCCGGCCTCGAAGTAGGCCGTGGAGAAGGCGACCTGCTTGATGCGATCGCAGTTGATCGTCATCGTCCGCACGATGACGTCCACCTTGCGCTGCTCCAGGGCGGGGATGCGCTGGTCGGTGGGGATGGCCCGGAACACCACCCGGCCGTCGGGGCCCAGCAGGTCCTTCGCTATGGCCCGGGCCAGGTCGATGTCGAAGCCCTCGAGGTCCTTGGTGGCCGGGTTCCGGTAGCCCCAGCGGAAGCTGTTCTGGTCGACGCCCGCGATCAGATAGCCGCGGTCCTTGATGCGGTCGACGGCGGGCCCGCTCCTGCCGGACGGCTTCAGACTCGCCTCCGGGTTCCTGCAGTCGCCGGCCACCGACTTCGGCGCCGCGGGCACATCGGCCGAGGCGACCGAGCCGGCCCGGCCGTCCCGGGGATCCGCCCGCTCCAGGGCCTGCGGCAGCAGACCCGCGGCCACCGCACACGCCACGGCCATGCCGGCGACGCCTCCCCAGCCGCGCAGCCGCCGCGGCGTTCTCCTGGGCTCGTGTCGCACTCGGCGCTCCCTCACCGGGGGTTCCCCTCCCATCACCGGTACTCCGACAGCCTGCGGCCGATCCCCAGCAGCGCGGCGGCGCCGCCCAGCAGCGCCAGGACCGCGGCGCCCGCCGGCAGTCCGGTGAACGCGCCCCGTCCGCTGTCCGCCGCCCGCCGGAACTCCCGCTGCTCGTGGGCCACGGCGGACGCCAGCGCGGCGTCCACCCGGTCGAACGAGGCCCCGGTGGTGTCACCGTCGCCGATGACCCGCTGCACCGCGTCCTCGTAGGCGCCGCCCTCGTCCGTCCTCCGGGCCTCGGCGTGCCGCCGCTGCCAGACCCGGACCTCCGCCACCGCCTTGCGGACCGGGTCGCGGCCTTCCGCGTCGTCGGCCAGCCGCTGGGCCCGGTCCAGCAGCGAGCCGCGGCGCGCCGCGCCCGTGCCGCGGCCGGCCAGTTCGGCCATCCGCGTCCCGTAGCCCGTCTCGTAGAAGTCCCGCCCGTCGGGCGTGAGCACCGCCCCGCGGGCCACCAGCGTCAGGCTCTCGTCCCCGCGGGCCTGCAGTGAGCCGGTCCGCGCCTCGTTGAGCACCTGGAGCGACCGCGCGCCGCTGTCCCGGGACTCGTGCAGCCCGGCCGCCGCCAGGGCGTGCCCCGCTCCCAGCCACAGCAGGGCGACCGCCGTGGCGCCGGTCGCCGCGAGCAGGCCCTGGCTGAACACCCGGTTCGTCCGGAGGAATTCGCGCCGCTGCGCCCAGCCGAGCGCGCCCAGGGCGGCGGCGCCGGTGCCCAGCGCGGCCCACGGCCACGCCGTGGCCGCCGTGTAGTCCGCCTCCAGCCGGGCGGTCTCCGCCTCGTACAGCGCGCGGGCGGCGGGGAGCAGCCGCGTCCGCATCCGCTCGTTCGCGTACCGCAGATAGGCGCCGCCGAGCGGCAGGCCCTGCCGGTTGTTGGCGCGCGCCTGCTCGATCAGGCCGGTGTAGACGGGGAGTTCCTTGTTGAGCGTCGCGATCCGGCGGCGGGCCGAGCCCGAACCCTCGCTGTTGGCCGCGGCCTTCACCAGGAGCGCCGACGCGGTGTCGATGTCCCGTTCGTACCGCTGCCGCACCTCGGGCGGCCACTGGCCGCCCGCCAGGAAGCCCGCCGCGGCACTGGTGTCGGCGTCCGCGAGGGAGCGGTGGATGCTGGCGGCGTCGGCGCTCAGCGGCTGGCTCCGCCGCACCACGTCGTCGGCCGCGGCCTCCCGCCCGGAGGTCTGCCAGGCCGTCACCCCGCCGAACGCGACGACGAGGACGGCCAGCAGGGCTCCGATGATCCGCAGCCGTCCGGGCTCCGTGGCCGATCCGGCCCGCAGCCGGTCCAGCCCCTCGGCCCAGGCGGTCGGGCGTGCGGGGGCCGGTGGTGCCGCCGTCCCTGTCGGCGGGTGCGTCACTGGACCTCCCCCTTGGTCGCTGACCGTGGCCCGTCGCCCCCGTGGCGCAGGACAGGTACCCGGCCTGAAGTATGGCCGCGGTGACCGGTATCCACACCGGGATTGACTGGATCTTGTTCGGATCGCTACCGAACACGCGGGCCGGCGGTGCACGGGAGACCGGCCCCCGGTGTTCATGACGCGTACCGTAGCCGTTCGGTTCCCATGTGTGGTCGGCCCAGGGGGGCGGCCGGTGCGGGGAGGGGGTGGGAGGCGCGCGGGCACTCGCGCGCGCCGGGCAGGTGGGCCGCCGGGACGGGGAGCTCCCCGGTGGTGTGCCGAGGCGGGTGGCTGCGGTCGGGCGCCCGGTCGGGCCCGGATGCGCCGGTGGCGCCCGGATGAACTCCTGCACTCCCGCACGCCGGTGACGATGCGTGCCCCTGTCGATACGTTCGGTCGCGGGCGGTCTCCCAGCCGTCCCGCCCGTCTCCCTCTGAGGGGGCAGCGTGTACGTCACCTGAGTGCGGGTCACCGCACCGCCGCGGGCCGTCCCCTCTACCGGAGGAGGGGGCGGCCCGCGGCGTTCCCGTCCCCTGGGCCGTCCGCCGGGCCGTCCGTCAGGTCGTCCACCCGGCCGTCTGCCGGGGCGTCCGCCAGGTCGTCACCCAGGTCGTCACCCGTGCCGTCCGCCGGAGCATCGGCCGGGGCGAAGTGTGCCCGCAGCCGTGCCGCCGCCTCCGGTCCCGCCCCCATCCGGTCCAGGCCGAGCAACGCCGCGCCCAGCACCGGGGGTTCGGTCACCACCCGGGGCACCGCCCTCGGGGCGCGCGCGGCCAGGGCGGCCGTGATCCTGTCCAGCAGCAGCGGGTGGCGCGCGGCGAGCACACTGCCGCCGAGCACGACCGGCACCTCCTCGCCGAGCAGCCCGAGCCGGGACAGGGCGACCACCGCCAGCGCGACGATCTCCTCCGCCTGCCGCCGCACCAGGGCGCGGGCGGCGGGGTCGCCGGCCGCCGCCGTCGCGAACAGCAGCGGCGGGATCTCCCGGCGGCGCGCCCGCGGCACCCGCCCCAGGTGCAGCGCCTCGATCAGCGCGCCCATGTCCGGCAGTCCGAAGTGGGCGGGCAGGGCCGTGGCGAGAGCGGTCGGCCCGCCCCGGCCGTCCGCCGCCCGCGCCGCGCACCACAGGGCCTCCTCGGCGAGCTCCGCGCCGCCGCCCCAGTCGCCGGAGAGCCGCCCCAGCGCGGCGAACCGGGCGGTGCGCCCGTCCGGCAGCAGGCCGACGCAGTTGATGCCGGTGCCGCACACCACGGCGACGCCCCGCGGCTCGTCCACACCCGAACGGAGCACGGCGAACGTGTCGTTGACGACCTCCGTCGTGCCGCCCCAGCCCCGCCCGTGCAGGGCCTCCCGCAACTGCCGCTCCTCGACCGGGAGATCGGCGTTGGCCAGGCAGGCGGCGACCTGCACGGCGTACGGCAGGGCGCCGCTGCCGAGCCCGGCCGCCCGGGCGGCCCGCCGGACCGTCCGCTCCAGGGCGTCCACGGCGGCGGCGATGCCGACCGCGGGAGGGCGGAAGCCGCCGCCGCGCGCGGTGCCCAGCACGCTGCCGTCCGCGCCGACCAGCGCCACATCGGTCTTGCTGTTGCCCGCGTCGATCGCCAGGACCAGCGCGTCGGGGGCGGTCGCCGGGACCAGGACGCTGGGGGCGGTCGCCGGGATGAGGACGCTGGGGGCGGTCGCCGGGATGAGGTCGTCGGCGGCCTGCGGGACCGGCCGGCCGGGGACGGTCGCCGGCACCGGCCCGCCGGGGCCGGTCGCCGGGACCCGGGCGCCGGGCGCCAC